>VMSU01000167.1 GCA_013792005.1 Desulfobulbaceae bacterium | reverse complement strand
TTGATGGTCTCGCAAAAAGTCACGGGATGGCTAAGCAAAAGGGCCGATATACAAGGCGCAGTGTGCTTTTGCGAATGAGGCCACACATATGGTGTGCCGAATGAGCAAAAGTGCGCTGCAACGCAGTAGGTCGGGCTTTTTGCGACGTCATCAAGGATGTGGTGGTGACAGAAGGCTGATTACGGTGTGAAGCTGATGAAAATTACATCCTCTGTGGTTGCATTGGCCCGCTGCCCGACTTATGAGGCTGGGGTCTTGAAGGAGCAGGTTGATCGTTTGTGCTGTGCGGTCGGTTTTCTTGTGGCACATGGTGATAAGGTGTTGTTGAAGCCGAATCTTGTTGCGGCCGGTCGTGTTGATGGTTTGGCTGTGACTCATCCGCAGGTGGTCAGGGCCATGGCGGAATGGTGCCTTGACCATGGCGCTTCGGTTTCTGTCGGTGACTCGCCAGCCTTTGGCAGTGCGGCTGCTGTCATGGACTATTGTGGCATGACTAGCGTTTTGGCAGGGTTGCCGGTAAGATGTGTCTCCTTTGTGCGTCGGAAGAAAATTGTCACCGAAAGCCAGATTGCAGTGACAGTGGCGGCAGAGGTCTTCGAGTGTGATCGGTTGGTTAATTTGCCTAAGCTTAAGGCTCACAGCCAGCTTCGTGTAACCATGGCGGTGAAGAACTATTTCGGGGTTGTCCTTGGTTGGCGTAAGGCTATGGCCCATATGCGGCACGGCGGTGGCGATGGCAAGTTTGTCCGATTGCTGGTCGATTTGCTTGCTGAGTTGCCCGGGGGAGTCAGTCTTATTGACGGTGTTGTGGCTATGCACCGTACTGGTCCGATGGATGGCGAGCCGCTCGCTGTTGGACTGCTGGGGGCGAGCCTCAATCCTATTGCCTTGGATACGGCGATGATGACGGCGCTTGGCTTGGATCATGACCTTTCTCCTCTCGGACAGGAGTGTCTGCGGCGTGGATTGCCAGGGAGTCAATTGGAGGAATTGGAATATTCGCTTCATCTGCCTCCAGAGGGTGTAGTTCTAGAGTTTTTAGTACCTGAAATTCTTGATCCTGTAAGATTTCAGGTGGGGCGGTTTTTAAGAAGCGGGATTAAGAGAATGTGCCAAAAAGGTAAGTACTTAGGTTGTCGGTTTACGGTTGACAGTTGACGGTTAGTGATCTCTATAAATGGTTGATCACTCATAGATATCAGCAACTTAGAATAATTGTAACTGTTCAGCAGTGCTACATCTGCGTTGTTATGGGCCTGCTCATGTGCGAAAAGCACACATCGCAAAAACGGGAACTGATCACCGTAAACCTGGGTAGTTATCGCAAAATGAGTATCTGCCCGGAACTGTAACGATTTAGTCGTTACCCAAAATATTGGATAAGACCGGGGTCACCCGGTAACGGAGGGAGTATGTTTAATTTGCAGGGTAAAGTGGCATTGGTGACGGGTAGTTCAAGGGGAATTGGTAAGGCTATCGCTCTCAGATTTGCCGAAAATGGGGTCAATCTGGTGGTCAATTATATCCGGCACCGGGCGGATGCCGAGGAGACAGCTCGTCTTATCGAGGCCAAAGGGGCCCGGTGTGTGGTCGTCAAGGCTAATGTCGCTGATGATGGCCATGTTCGGGCCATGTTTGAGGTAATCAAGAGTGAATATGGGCGGATTGATTTTTTGGTGAGCAATGCCGCTTCAGGTGTACTCAAACCGATGATGGAGCTTGATAGCCGCCATTGGAATTGGGCGATGGATATCAATGCCCGTGCCTTGCTGACCCTGGTGCAGCAGGCGGTGCCTTTGATGCCTGTTGGAGGCAGAATCATGGCTGTATCCAGCCTGGGTTCGGTTCGAGCGGTGGAAAATTATACTGCAGTGGGTGCGTCGAAGGCGGCGCTGGAGTCTTTGGTTCGTCATATGGCGGTAGAGCTTGGCCCTAAGGGGATTAACGTCAATACTATTAGCGCTGGGGCGGTGGATACCGAGGCGCTTAAAAAATTTCCCAATCGCCAAATAATCTTGGATACCGCTCTGGCCCGAACTCCGCTTGGGCGCCTGACCACGCCCGATGATGTGGCCGATGTCAGTCTTTTTCTCTGCAGTGATCTTGCCAAGATGATCAGCGGTCAGACCGTGGTCGTGGATGGCGGCTATTCGATTCGGGCTTAGGGTGTCGGCAATTATTGATATACCGTCTATTAACTCTCGAAACATTCGTCATTCCGGCATGTTTTTAGCCGGAATGACGAATGTTTCTTGCTGGATATCAGCTAAGGATATCCCCGTCAAGCGAGGACTGAACTGAGTGCTGATATGACGGCAAAGATAAACGGTACTTTTGTAATTTCTCCGCCTTTGACTTCTGGTGGAGCTATCGGTTGTTTCCGAAACACAGCGCCGTTTGTTCTGGCTTCGGCCTCGCCCCGTCGGCGGGAGATGCTGTCGGGGCTTGGTCTTGAGTTTGTGATCGATGCCGCCGATGCGGATGAGATGGTCTTACCCGGAGAAGGGCCGGAGGTCTTTGTCGTGCGAGTGGCGGAGGACAAGGCCCGGATTGTGGCCAGTCGTCACCCGGAAGAATGGGTGTTGGCAGCAGATACGGTGGTGGCGCTGGATGGAGAGATGCTGGGTAAACCGGTGGATGCTGCCGAGGCGATGTCGATGCTTGCCCGCTTGTCTGGTCGGTGGCATGAAGTGTGGACGGGATTCTGTCTCTGTCGGGGGGGGCAGGCAGCGAGTCGTTGTGCTGTCAGGACTGCTGTTCGGTTTGCAAATCTTACTGATCCTGTAATTTGGGCTTATGTGCGCTCCGGGGATCCTTTGGATAAGGCCGGTGGCTATGGTATTCAGTCGTTTGGAGGTTTTATGGTGCAGGAGATTAACGGCTCATACAGTAATGTGGTAGGTCTGCCATTAGCCGAGGTGGTTGCTGTGATGTTCGATCTGGGGATTGTGCAGCCTGTTGCTGCTGAGGGGAGAGCGTGTTGTTAACGCTCTTGGGGCTATTTGGGCGGACAGAATTCCGGATAATGTGTTTTCATGCACGTCGGGCAGACGCTATGGGAAAACTCAGCGTCTGAATGTTTTTGAATATATACCTCCAGGCGTTGCCAAGCGCCATGGTCGTTACGGATCTGCTTGCAGAATGAGCAGATGGGGAGTATTCCATGAAGGGTTTTGATCTGCTCTAATGCTGCTTCCAATGTTCGATTTTTTTCTTCCAGTTCCTTCTGCTTCTGCCGCAAGGCCAGTTGATTCTTGATTCGAGCCAAGAGCCGGAGTCGGCTTATCGGTTTAATGATATAATCAGCTACTCCAGCCTTGAACCCGCGGGCCTCGTCATGGTCCTCCTCCAGCACCGTTAAAAAGATAACCGGAATATCCCGCGTCCGTTCGCTTGTCTTCAGACTTTCACACACCTCGTACCCGTTGAGTCCAGGCATGATGATGTCAAGGAGGATTAGATCAATTGAGGGATTCTCATTGATCAGAGGGAGGGCCTTCGCGCCATCGCCGGTCGTAATTACTTGATACTCCTTACCCAGGATATCCTGTAATAGCCTACGGGTGGCTGGGTGGTCCTCGACGACGAGGATGGTCTGTTTTATGGGATCCATGAGAATAATATCGGATGTTGAGATGATGTTGTCAAGGTGAATATTTGTTCAGTAACCTTTCGATTGTCGAAGTCTGTGCCTGTCTATCAGTCTATTTGCCGACACCATTAAAATTTATCAAGTGAACCATGGTAGTGGCAGGCGCCACACGGTGGGTAAAAGCACGGTGCTGCGGCTTGGTGACACACAGCAGTGCAGCTTCCTGCGGGGTTTTGGTGGAGATGAAAGCCATCATTGCCAGGACTCAGTCTGGTATGGCATCGCGCACAGAGGGTGGTCCATTCTTTGTTGCATTGCGTTGGGCCTGGGCCGGCCGGCCCGTTGGCGTCGCCATACTCTGTTATGATGGCCACCTCGGCAACGCCGTTCACCTCGGGCCTTAGGAGAAAGGCGTTGGCAGAGCCATGGGGCTCGTGGCAATCAAGGCAGGATAGGACATAATCCCCTAACTTTGTATCACTGTAGGGAGGCAAGAGATCGTCTTGTCCATCCACGCCTTTTTTTCCCAGAGGAGGTAGCTATCCCCTTGCCATGTTTTTCGGTTTCCCAATCGACAGGACGGAGGTTTCTGCCCAGTCTGGTGCTGAAAATGGTGTTGATAGCATTGTGGCATTTAGTGCAGAAGACGATGAAATTGGTAGTGCTTTGAGATGCGGCAAGTGGTGTTGCGTCGCCTTTTGGCTCATACCCCCCTCCGGTATGACGGTAGAGAGCTTGATAGGTGGTGAAAGAGGAGAAGGTGCTCATGGTTTCGGCGCTTACATCTCCCCACAGCCCCCAGCCGCCAGAGCCAGCGCTGTGCAGGCTGGGGAGGGAAATAGGAGTTATTTTTTTGGCGGCATGCGGGTTGTGGCAGGCAGTACATGGGTTTGAGGTCGAGGTGAAGCCCCAATTCACGGGGGGCGTTGAAATAAAGGTTAATATCTTACTTAAGTCATGGGAAGTGCCGGTGATAGCGGGATACGAAGCGGTATCAAACGAAAAAGATTCTTCTACGCTATCCACTCCGTCATAGTATCCACCCGCCCGATAACTGTAGCTGCGGTTGTCGATACCCAATGTTTGCAGGGAGCCTACATTGGTGTGGCATTGTAAGCAGATATTGTCAGAGGAGAAGAGGACTGAAGGGTTCCCCCCTTTAAGTTCATGGCAATGGGCGCAGTTACCTTTGGCATAACCCAGGGCTGCTGTGCTGGTTCGTTCTATGCTCGTACCGTGGGCAGAGTCGGCATAGGGGCCGGCATGCAGCGGCGGGGGCGAAAAAAGAGCAGTAACAATTGAGATGGCAATAAGGACAGGCCTGAGGTGAAGGTTGCCGAGAGTAGAGTGAACGAGCTGTGGGTTCCAAAAAGGTGATAATCGCATGGAGGTGTGGGTCCTCAATCATTCTAGTGCAGGAGCGGTCAAATGTAATCATGATGGAGGGATATTTGACCCAGAAGTTGTGCGAATTGGTGGTAGTTTCAGGGACGAAATGTCAGCCGTCACAGGGTTTCTTTTCGTCACCCCAGCATGATTTCAGCTGGGGTCCAGTACGTCACAACGGTCTGGATTCCGGCTAAAATCATGCCGGAATGACGAGAAATTTTATGTGTGTACAGCTGTAAAGTAAATGTGACAAAGTAGAATTACAATTCTTTTTACTCACTGTGTCAGCAATAATACAGTGTTTTTCACTGTTTTTGGAGAAAAATCGTACGTGATCACAGGGGCCAATCTCCAGTCAAGCAAGGACTGTAAGCGGTTACAGGGTACCCCAGATGCGCGAAAGCGGCCTGTGAGCTATACACCTGTATGAGAACAGGCCGCTGACAAAGCAGATGGGGTATCCTGTAACCGCTTACGAAAAATCTGTTTCAGTGGCAGAGGAACCCTAATGGACCGGAAAAGGTCCAGCCAAGGAGCTGGATATGCTGGATAAGGTGGTAACCACCCATTCCCGCTACCATGAGTCCCGCGATTCTGGCCATCCAGGTCTTGGTTTTGGTACTAAGCGGGGAGGCTAAGGGGCGGCGGTTGAGCCAGCCGATGGCGCTGCCGAACACAAAAAGAGCCGGGGTGGTTCCCAGACCGAACACCAACATGGTGAGGCCTCCGGTGAGAGGGGAGGTAGTCTGGGCAGCGGTGATGGCCATGGCGTAAGAGAAGCCGCAGGGCAGAAAACCCATCAGCAGGCCGAGCGGCAGGGCCGTGATGGCTTCTGGTCTGCTGGGCAGATGTCCGACAATGCGGGTGATGACTGTTGCCGGAGCGGAGGATTCGAGGCGGAAGAGGGTAAGTCTGCTAAACAACCCGGCGGTGCCTAAGCCGGCCGCAATGATGAATAGATCAGAGCCGATGAGCGCCAGGCGCATCACCCCGTGAAAGGAGTTGGCGTAGGCCAGGACCGAGCCCAGCCAACCCACTGTCACGCCGACTATGCTGTAGGTGGCAATCCGTCCACCATGGTAGAGGATAAGGAACAGAAAGGGACTCACCCGTTGGGGCATGGTCATGGACAGGGCGGTGATCAATCCGCCGCACATGCCGAGGCAGTGGGCGGACCCAAGGAAGCCGGTCATCAGCGCCATAGTGTAAATCGGATTACTCTTCATCGTCGTCCATCATCCGATATTTAGGGCCTTCGATGTCATCGAACTCTCCTTTTTTGACTGCCCAGATAAAGATAAGCCAAGCGGCAAGCCCTAAGAATAGCGAGAGGATGATAAGGGTAATGGTTGATGTCAGCATCGGTGAGTGACTTCCCGCAGGGTAAGTTAGGTATTCATCAAGGGTGGGTTAGGCCGTCAGGTCGCAAACCAACTATTAACACGGAATTCTTTTCAAGCGAAGAGAGTTTCCGATTACGCAAATTGAACTCGCAGCCATGGCGCCGGCGGCGTGGATGGGTGTGAGGTATCCGGTGGCAGCCAGTGGCAGCATCAGGATATTGTAGACAAAGGCCCAGAACAGGTTTTGATGGATGATGCTGAGAGTCATGCGGGCGATACTGATTGCCTGTGCCACCTTGCCGAGATCAGGGCGCGTCAGGGCGATGTCTGCGTTGTCAAGTGCGATGTCCGAACTCCCTGCCATCGCGCAACCAACGGTGGCAGCACTGAGGGCCGGGGCATCGTTAATGCCATCGCCGACCATGAGGACTGAGCGACCTTGACTTTGGTTTGATGCCACCCAGGAGGCCTTCTGGTCCGGAGTGAGCCGGGCGAAAAAGGGTATTGCCAACGGACCAGCAATCCTCTGCGCGGCTGACTCATGGTCTCCTGTCAACATGACTGGTTCGATATTGAGTGACTTGAGCCTGGTAATCGTGGCTGGCGCTTCGGGGCGGACGGCATCATCAAGGTAAATGGCGCCCTGATACTGGCGGTCAATCGCCAGATGGACCTCGGTGAGAGACTGTGGTGTTTGGGCTTGCGGGATGCTTACCCCATGCTTGGCTAAGAAATCCCTGGTACCGGCCCGGATGATGCTGTTTTCGGAGGTCAGTTCCAGGCCCTGACCAGGAACTGAGTGGACTGGAGCGGTGGTTACTGATAGCCTTCTCTCGGAAGCCGCACGCATGATTCCTCGGGCTAAGGGGTGTGTCGAGCTATGTTCGAGCTGGGCGGCGAGGCTCAGGAGTTCGTTTTCCGTACCTTTGACCGGAGCGATCTCTTTGACCTGGGGTTGGCCACGAGTGATAGTGCCGGTTTTGTCTAAGGCCACCGTCCGCACGTGGGCTGTCGCTTCCAGGATATCGCCGCCACGGAAGAGGATGCCTTGCGCCGCTGCAGCGCCGGTGGCGACCAGCACCGCAGTTGGAGTAGCAAGGCCCAGTGCGCAGGGACAGGCGACCACCAGAACGGCGACTCCGTTGAGGATGGCGTTGCTAGAGTCGTTCTCGATCAGCAGCCAGTAGAGGAAGGTCAGGGTGGATACGGAGATCACCAGGGGAACAAAGATGACCGCTATTTTGTCGGCTAATGATTGAATCGGAGCCTTGCGGGACTGGGCTTCTTCCACCAGTCGGATGATCCGGGCAATGAAGGAGTCTTTGGCTGGCCGGGTCACCGACACCTCGACACTGCAGGTCAGGTTGAGTGCGCCAGCGATTATTGACTCACCTGGTCCATGGCACACCGGCATGGCCTCGCCGGTTACGATAGCCTCATCGGTTTCGGTTGTGCCATGAATGATGGCGCCATCAACCGGGAAACGCTGTCCTGGCGGGACCAGGATTCGATCTCCTGGCTTCAGGCTGGAACTCGGGACCTGCTCAGGGTCTCCGCTGTCGTTTAGACGGGTCGCAAGCTCCGGGTTTAAGCGCAGCAGTCGGTCAATGCCGCTGCCTGCCATGCTGCGGGCAGCGTTTTCCAGCAGACGGCCCAAGAGGATCAGAGTAACGATCATGGCTGCAGTATCAAAGTAGACTTCCATGCCGCGGGTCATGGCCCATAGGCTGTATCCATAGGCGACCAGCACCCCGAGGCTGATCAATAGGTCCATGTTGGGGGCACGGTTGCGAAGGGAGTTCCAGGCCCCGGAGAGAAATGGAAATCCTGAATAGAAGACAACCGGCGTGGTGACCACGGCGGCAAATATCTGCATGATGTTACGAGTCATCGGGTCGATGCCCTGAAGATATCCGGCGTAGAGGGCCAACGAATAGCCCATCAGCTGCATGGACAGGAAGGAGGCGGCGCCAAAGCGGATCAACAGGCTGCGATGGGCTTCGTCGGCCTGACGTTGCGCCGCCTCCCGGGTAAAGGGCCGGGCGAGATAGCCGATACGGCTTAAAGCGGGAATCAGGGCGCTGGCGTTAGTGGTCTGGTTATTAAAGATGAGTTGCAGGCGATGGTTGCTAAAGTTAACTCGGGCAGAGATGACTCCTGGCTGGGATGAGAGGATTTTTTCGATCAGCCAAACACAGGTGGCACAGCGGATGCCCTCAATGAGTAGGGAAATCTCTGTTCCGGTTTCGGTCTGGCGGATGAACTGCGCCAGGTACTCTTCATGGTACGTAGTTTGAAAAACAGCATCAGGAACGCCCTGTTCGGACCAATCCCGGCGCTGGTAAAACTGGCCGAGTCCTGCGCCGGTGATGATGCGGTAGGCCCCTTGGCAGCCGTGGCAGCAGAAGGTCGTGGCTTGACCGTTGATTGAGTCCTCAATCAGGACCGGTTGGCAGGGCAGGGCACAGTGGCTGCAGGTGGGGATGGCTGGCGAAGTCACAGGTCAGCTTTCCTGGTTAATGAGTATTTGACGCTGGGTTGTGGCTTGATTTTTACTGAGAGTCAGGGTTGCTGAGACTGAGGGGGGGAGTCCTTCGGGAAGTGTCCCAGAATAGTGACCATTGCCGATATCCGACAGAGTAAGGGGCATGATTGCGGACTTTTTGGTTGAATCTGAGGGGAAAGCGATCACAGCTTGACAGCCGAGGATGATGTTTTGTCGGGAGTCGGCAACCTTGATGGTCAGGGTTCTGCCCTCAAGACGTGGCGTGATGGACCAGCCGGAGCTGGCTGCGGTCTGGGCATCAAGAGTCGAGCTGTGGTATTTCAGGCCGTGGGCATAGTAATCAGGATCAGAGATGGGACTGACCCCGGAGGCGGCGCGATCGAATGACCACCAGGAGAAGACGACAAAGGCAGAAACTAAGGCGAGAATAAAGAAGGGCCAGCGGGCGGAGTTTTTATTGGTAGTCATAAGCATCATGGTTTTGGTTTGCCGCTGATCTCAGCGGGAGTGATGTAGGCGGCTATCGTTAGTCGGGAATTGTCTTCTAGCGCTATCAGGGTGAAGGTGATTGGCATTGGGGCCGGCCCGGGGATTTTGGGGCTGTCGATCGCCAGGGTCAGGGGGTGTTTTTCGTTACCAGCTAAAGTGAAGCTGGTGGGGCCTCTGATGGTCATGGACTCATCGTTGACGTCGGTCACGGAGATGGTAAATTTTTGTTCCGTCTCCCGGCGGTTGGTGATGGAACCGCTGAAAAAGGTTTGTTGACGGCCACTGTCCGTCAGCCGGGAGGCTAACAGGGCGGCCCGGCCAATCTTAAAGTTGGCTACCGGACGGTGGCTGGCAAGGAACAGAGTTGCGCTGCTGAGTGCGGTTACGATCAAGGCCAGGGCTATGGTCTTGGCGCTGATGATGGCGTGCCAGCCTAAATCGTCCAGCCCGAAGGTGTAACGGATGATTCCCTCTTCTCCGCGGTTGCTCATGATCTGACGACAGGCATCCAGGCATAGCGCACAGTTGATGCATTCGATCTGGGGACCTTTTCTGATGTCGATGCCGGTCGGGCAGATCCTGAGACAGGACTTGCAGTCGATACAGCGGTGGAGTTCTTCCTGGGGGGCTTGCAGGGTCAGGGTCCCTTTGTCCAGTAAGATTGTCTGGAATCGCCCGTAGGGACAAAAATCCTGGCAGAACAGGCGCCGGATAAAGAGTAGATCGACCATGATCAGTCCTGTAATAACCAGGGTTGTGCCTACAGGCCAGACCCCGAGCTTTCCAGACACCAGAAGAGTGAGGTATTGAGCGGGGGGCATGAAGTACCAGACAAAGGTCGCCCCGGCCCACAGGCTGATCAGGATAAAGCCAAGGTGCCGGAGCGGGCGAAGATGTTTGTGTCTGTTCAGCCAGTCGGCAGTATCGGACAGGGCTGTTTGCGGACAGACCCAGCCGCACCAGACCCGACCCAGAATGAGCGTAATCAGGATAAACAGGAAGATGAGGGCAAGAGCAAAGAGCCAAACCAGATACAGTTCTTCTATCCGGAAGCGATGCCCGGCAAGTTCCAGGGTCAATGTGGGGATATTCAGGCGGAGCAGGGCTCCGCCATCAGAGTTTACAAAGGGTATTATCGCCACCAGGGCGGTTAATGACCATTGAAAGGCCCGGCGCCAAGGGCTGAAAGAAAAGTGACGGGCCATGAAAAAAATAATTTAAATATTCAACGGGTTGGGCAACAATGGAAGCGCGGTGCCACGAGGTGGGATTAGTTCCGCTGGCCGGCCATCAGTAGCTCGATTCATGCTGTTATTGCTGCCCTGAGGCAGGGGTGGTTTGATGTTTTGTGTGATAGTTCTGCATCTTTTCCTGGAACTCGCCGTGTGATGTCCAGCCACTGAGTAGGAAATAGGCCGAGAAGATTACAGCCCAAATAATCAGGCCGTAGTAGAGGATGTTGAAGTAGGTTGGCGGGGGATTTTCCCGGTTCTCCTTGATGCCGTCGAATTTTTC
Organism: Desulfobulbaceae bacterium; assembly: GCA_013792005.1. Taxonomy (NCBI): domain Bacteria; kingdom Pseudomonadati; phylum Thermodesulfobacteriota; class Desulfobulbia; order Desulfobulbales; family Desulfobulbaceae; species Desulfobulbaceae bacterium. The sequence continues at coordinate 6,439 of VMSU01000167.1, read as the reverse complement.
TGCTGTAGAGTCCTTCATAGGTGTCTCCTTATGTCGGTGAATAATCTTTTAGTGGAGGTCGGTTGAGTTGCGTGCACTCCGACACCCAGAGCTGAAAGAGCCTTGGGTTACAGGCCTTTTGGCCTGTAACCCAAGGCATACGAGTGAAGATCAGTCGTCGTCAAGCATCCGGTATTTGGGGGACTCGATCTCATCCTTTCGCTTGCGGTTGAAGGTTCTGGTGACAATAACCGCGAAGATAATGAACAAGCCAATGGTCACGCCGAGATAGAGGATACTGGCCAGATCGATCATTGGATCGCGTCCTTTCTATGCTCCATGGTTTCATGCTCGGTATGGTGATATTTCAGATAGATAATGATTTTCCAGATCTTGTTGGCTCCGAGTTTGGCGAAACCTGGCATGCTGCCTTCGATACCATCGTGGATAAGAGTGAACATTTCATTCTCGTCAAAATCTCCCATATTGGTCAGCGGCGGACCGATATCGTTACTTTCCGCGTTGGGTTTCATGATAATGTCATGGCAAACTTCGCAGTTGTGTTCAAAAAGGATATTTCCTTCGTTGATAGTCGCTTCGTCATGTTTGTAGGGGTTGTTGAGCTGCCCGACAATGGCGGTCTTGGTCTGCTGCCGCCACGGGATGTCGTTGCCCAGTTTTTGGAGGTAAGCGACCAGCGCGTCAAGTTCGGTCTTGCCGGTGAGGGCCGTGATCTCTTCCGGGGTATAGGGGAAGTCAAGGACCTTCATTTTCTTCTCAGTGTATGCCGGATCAAGTTGTACGGCTTCCAGAAAGGTGTAGGATGGCATATTGGATTGGGGGATCATCACGGTTGGCTGCTTCATATGCTGAACGTGCCAGGCGTCAGGGTATTTGCCGCCGATGCGTGCGAGATCCGGACCGGTGCGGCGCGATCCCCAGAGGTGAGGTTGATCGTAAACGAATTCTCCTGATTTAGAGTAATCGCCATAGCGTAGGACCTCGGCCACTAAGGGACGAATGGTCTGGGTGTGGCAGTTGTTGCACCCTTCGCGGATGTAGACATCACGTCCAGCCAGTTGCAGTGCGGTATAGGGTGTGACGGTATCGATACGGTCTGCCTCAGTGTTAACCCATTTGAAGGGCAGGACCATGGTGATAACGGTTCCGACCAGGATGGCCAGGGTTGCCAGGATAAGTAAGAGGACTGGTTTTTTCTCCCACATGATAGTCTCCTCCTTTAAGCGTTCTGAGCAGCCGGTGCAAACACAGCTTTGGGGCTGCGGGCTGTCATGATCAGGTTGTAGATGAAGACCAGTACGCCGGCCAGGTAGATGACGCCGCTCACCGCTCGGATGGTCCAGTAGGGGTACATTTGGGCCAGGGTTTCGACAAAGGTGAAGCTCAGGCTGCCGTCCGGGTTGATGCTGTGCCACATTGAGGCCTGTTGAACACCGGCGATCCACATTGAAACCGAATAGATAAGTTGGCCGACCAGTACCAGCCAGAAATGGAGGTTAGCGAGGCCGATGCTATAGATTTCCCGGTTATAGATGTGGGGGAGGATGTAGTAGATCCCGGCAAAGAGGACCATTGAGACCCAGCCCATGGTCCCCATGTGGACATGGCCTGGAATCCACTCAGTGTAGTGGATGAAGGCAGAGAAGGAGCGTACCGCCTGCGATGGTCCTTGAAGGGTCTGCAGACCGTAGAAGGTGATGCCCAGGATCAGAAATTTGACCAGGTAGTTGTCCCGCATCTGGTGCCACTGACCGCCCATGGTGAGGTAGCCGTTGAAGACCGATCCCCAGGACGGGGCAATGAGCATGATCGAGAAGGCCATGGCGAGGGTCTGGACCCAGTCAGGTACTGGAGTCCACAGCAGATGATGGGCGCCGGTCCATAGGTACATGAAAATCAGGCTCCAGAAGGCGATGATCGAGATCCGGTGGCTGTAAATAGGGGCGCCGGTAGTCTTGGGCAGAAAATAATAAAAAATTGCCAGTGGCGGGGTGGTAAGGACCATGGCCACGGCGTTATGACCAAACCACCATTGGACATTGGCGTCGTTGGTGCCGGCATAGGCGGAATACGACTTGAAAAGGGAGACCGGGATCTCGGCGGCATTGACCAGGTAGAGCACCGCTACTCCGACCAGGGTGGCCAGCATGTACCACAAGGAGATGTACATGTGCTCTTCCCGACGCTTGACGATGGTCATGATGATATTAATCGAGAAGATTACCCAGAGAATGACCACCATGATATCGAGGGGCCACTCCAGCTCATGGTACTCTTTTGAGGTGTTGAAGCCCAGGAGCAGGGTAACTGCTGCTGCGATGATGGTGGCGTTAAAAAAGTAGAGCTGAAAGCGAGCTAGGCCTTCACTCCATAGGGGACGTCGGCACAGGCGTTGAACAATATAGTAGAACAGGGCGAAAAAACTGCCAATGCCCCAGCCGAAGATGCCGGCATTGGTGTGTAATGGCCGGAGCCTGCCGTAGGTCAGGTAGGGGGCTAGGTTAAGGTTAGGATAGACCAGCTGAAACGAGATCAGCACCCCCACCAGAACAGCCACGATGCCCCAGAGAAGACTCCAGTGCACGTAACTTTTGACGATGTCATAGTTGTAGTCCGTTTTTTCCATACCGCCTCCTTGTTTTAATTACGAATTATCAATTACGAAATTACTAATTTCTTTGTGACTGCTCAGGTTGTCGATTTGCGGTTGTCAGTTAACGGTTAGTGATTTCGACAAATAACTGAACATTCACAGATACTATCAACATAGAATGATTCATGATAGTTGTGAGTTTGTTAACCGTAAACCGGTCACTGATCACCGCCAACCAGAGTAGTTACATTTCTTCACCACACCGCCCGGATTCCTTGATCTTTGCGGATGGAGTCCACTTCCCGTTCTAAATCAACGCGCCATTCGGCATGGATTCTGGCCGATGAGGGGGCGATCAGTTCCGGGAGGCCGTAGACTAGGCGGTCCGAAGCTCCACTGGCCTCGATCACCGCTTCAATGGAGCGTGCCCCGAAACTGTATTTGGCGAGCAGTAGCCGCAGGAGCAGTCCTGAAGTCTTGCGGGCTGCCTTTTTCCAGTGAGTGTCCATCTGGTGGGCGATGATGAAGGCCCGTTTCATCAGGATCCGGCGCAGCTCCTCCAGCTGTTCCTGGGTAGCAGAGCGGGAGAAGAGTTCGTCGGAGAGTTCGATGCCATCAATGTCCAGCACTACTCGCAAGCGGCTCATGAAGTCGGGAATTTTTAAAGTCTTGGCTCGGAGCAGGGCCTCTGGGTTTGACGGGTCGATGAGCCGTTCCATCTCCTCCCAGCTGGCCTTGACCCCGCCGGCGAAGGCGAAGATTGAACGACCGATGTTGTACGGCGTTCCGTGGACATAGGTTACTCCGTCCTGCATCGAGGGCAGGAAGTAACGGAGATAGCCAAACTCATTGCCGTCGTAACGGCAGTCGAATTCGTCCCAGAAGACGATGGGGACCTTGCCTTTGGCCACTGAGGCCCGGATTGGTTCAATGGCCGAGTTGATCTCCTCCGGGCCGGTGAATTGGGTCATGTTGAATTCAAAAAATTCAAAGGGGTTGGCTGCAAATTTTTTAGAGACGACTCGGGCCACCTCCTTGACCGAAAAGGATTTTCCTGAACCGGGGGGGCCAAATACCCCCAGGCACAATGGCCGCTGGAAACTCTCCCTCGAGACGTAAGAGTCCATGACATTCTGCAGGGTGATTACCGGCTCGATCTCTGCCGGATCAGTAGTCCGCAGGTTGCCAACATGGTAGAGGCGTAATTTTTCAAAGCCACGCTTCCAGCTAACCTCTTCCTTGAGGTGGTGGAGGACGTCAATGATAATGGCCAGGTGTCCGGCGGGCAATGCGCGGACCTCCTCACGTTCGGTGCAGTAGGGATCTTTGGGAGGAAAGAAAGCGCGGAGGGCCCTTTTTTTCTGGTTGTTCCAGGTCTGACTTGAGACCAGTTCGAGGGCGTGATTGAACTCAGAGCGTTGGACGGGGAGTTCAATAAAGCAAGGGTCGTGAGGAGCCTGGGCGGAACATTCCGCCAGGTCTGGGGTCTCGGAGCTGAAGTCGAGGTTCGGCAGAGCTAGCTCGTTATTGAAGGCATAGCCTTGGTGGTGGAGGAAGTGCCAGTTGGTCAGGACTCGTTTGGAAAAGTCATAGAAGTAGTTGCGGCAGAATACCGGGCGGCCGCTTGACAGGCAATCTCTTGCCAGCATTGAGGTGACCAGGGTGTCGTAGCAGGGAACTGACCCCTGGTGTCGGGGTGAACTCTTCTGGGGCAGGCACCCCGGTCGATGGCGAAAAAAGGCCCCGTCCGGCCCCAGGTACAGCAGGCCGTGGGGGAACATTTCCACCATCACATGGCAGCGGAAGCGTTTTTGGCTGTTGTCCCACAGTCCCACCTCAGGGGAGCGCAACGCCCGGATCGACATGGCGACGATCGTCTCCCAATTGACTGAGCTGTCCATCTCCATCCGGGTAGTTTCTAGATCTGCAAGGCGGCAGAAAAGGTGAAATTGTTCTTTGAAGAGGTTGGCCCAGTCTTCCCAGTGGGCGACACTGATGCCCATGGCGATGATCCAGGCATCCTTGTTTGCGGCCTTGATCTGTTTTGCTTGACACGGAGGGCGGCCCGAGTCGTCGATGATGATGATCCCGGTGTTGTCATTCAGCGCTGCTTCATTATATGGGGTAGTGACGAGCTGGTTGCAGACCGGTTTGCGCCCCTCAGGTGGCAGGATCTGGTGGAACATGAACCAGCCGTGACCGGGGTGTTTGGTGTAATCCCGTTTACGGAAGATTTGATAGACTTCTTTCGGGTCACCGTACGTCAGGGTTTCGAGCTGAGGCCTATCGGTTACGCCCGCCAAGGTGGATTCCAACCAGGTTCGGCACTGTTCGAGACGGCCATGTTCAATAGTGATTCGTCCGGCCATCAGTTCGATGAAGTCGCCCGGATTGTATCCGTATGCCGGGAGGCTGCCTTCGGCGAGCAGACTGACTTCTTTGATGGGCAGGTTGATGATCCTGATGTCGGAGCCGAGAAAAAGCAGTTTGGATGGATCTGTCATGGCAAGGTCTCCGGAGCAGGGGGCGTCTCAAGGACGGGAAAGCAGGCATTCCCACGGGCGAGGATGGCAAAGGTGGCTTCCCGTAGTGTTTGCCGGAGTTGTTTCCGGGCTTGGCTCCAGACGAGGTTTGCAGAACAGTTTATGCTGGCGGAGCAGGACGCTGGATTAGTGGTGCACTCATTTAAGGTAATCTCGCCGATGATCGCCTCGACTACGGCTAGCATGGTAAGCTCTTCAGGGCGCTGGCGAAGGCTGTATCCACCCTTTGCCCCTTGTTTAATGGTGATAATATTGGCTTTGGCCAGATCTTGGGCGATTTTGGCTAAAAACGGATCTGGAATATTGGCTTGATCCGCGATCTCCTGGCGGCTGACCAAAGCGTCCCGTCTTTTTTTTGCAAGATACAGGACGCAGCGAACCGCGTATTCGGCAGCCATGGTGATTTTCATCGCATTCTCTGTTGAGATAAATAAGATAATTTTTATCCTATTTATCTTGTTTGAGGGTGTGGTGTCAAGAAAAAAGTCTCTACGACTTGAGACAGGGGTGCTGCACTCAGTCTGGACTGCGGTTTATGGGGTCTGTCCCCAGCGTGATCCGAAAGGTTGGGCTGGCTGTGACTATTTAACTCCCTTACTGTTCAAGAATGGAGCGTATTTTTTGTCAGTGCCGAGGATATGCTTGTCGAGCCATTGTTGGAGGAAGTCCATGACGTCCAGGGTAATGGTGACTTTCCCCTGCTCAAACTGTTGCTGAAGCGCCAGTACCTTTGAGGTCATTTTATGGTGCTTGTCTTTGTGGTCAGTAGAATCAGGATAACCATGAGTGTCGAAGAGCTTTTCTTCCAAGGCAAAATGACTGGCACAGTAAGTGATCAAGTCGCTAAGAATCTTGCCAAGGACAGTTTTGGCTTGGCCTTTTGCCATCGCATCATGCAAGGCGTTAATCAGTTCAATAAGTTTTTTGTGCTGTTGGTCGATTTCTGCAATTCCAACGCTGTACGTGTCAGTCCAGGACATAATGGGCATAACTACTCTCCTATGTTTTAAGTATCGGGTGAAAGATTGCAATATTTTATGTCAGTAGGGGGCAGGGCCACTCATCACTGCTGCTGGTAGGACTGGGGGTGATGGGCCTGTTTGCAAGCTATAATGAAGAGCTGCTGTTTGTCAAGTACACTTTTATGGTTGATGATGGATGGTTTTACTGGAAAGGTACCTGGGCGATTGCAGTGTTAAGAGGGTCTCAGTTGCTGAAGTAAAGCAGAGTCAGGCGTTGAAAAATAGTAAACGTTCACCGGGCACTCCATCTGCTTCGCAGTCTCGCAAACTCGCTTAGCTGT
>VMSU01000166.1 GCA_013792005.1 Desulfobulbaceae bacterium | reverse complement strand
TCCTTGTTGTCCGAACGTTCAACATCATCCGTGTTTACTGAATGATGTCATCAAAGATGGTTTCGGCGGAATTAATCTGTTTGCCAAGATACTGGCCATTGTTGAATTGGCCCTCAAGGACAGTGCCATCGGTATTGGTCAAGATGCCGTAGCCGTTTTGCATGCCGTTACGCCACTGACCGACATAAATTGAGCCATCGGCTGCGGTATATGTGCCGACGCCGTTAAAGGTGTTATTGGCAAATTCCCCCTGATAGGTGCTGCCATCAGCCTCAGTCATAGTTCCTTGACCGACCAGATACCCGGATTGCCAGTTGCCGGTGAAGGTTTCTCCTGTCGAGGTCGTCAGTGTTCCGAGTCCCTGGTAGACTCCACTGTCCCACTGTCCCTGGTAGATGGTGCCATCGGCATAGATCATGGTGCCAGGACCGGAGAACTTGTCGTCTTTAAAGGACCCTTCAAATTTGCTGCCATCGGCGTAGGTAACCTTGCCGGGACCATTTAACTTGCCATTCTTCCAGGTTCCGACAAAAAACTCCCCGTTGCGGTTGAACATGGTGCCGAGACCGTTAAATGTGCCATCGGCAAATTGACCGACATATTTGCGGCCATCGGCTGTTGTCAGCGCTCCTTCACCACTGAAGACGCCATTCTGAAATTGTCCGATGTACTGCTCACCGTCGGGGTACGAGAAGGTTCCCTGACCATTTTCCAGACCATTGAGCCATTCTCCGCTGTAGATTTCGCCATTGGTGTTGGTAAAGGTTCCTTCAGCGTTGAACTTATCAAGGGCAAACTGACCTTCATACTGACTGCCGTTGGCGAAGGTGGCGATCCCTTGGCCGAACAGTCGCCCATCTTTATAGTTGCCCTTATAGATTCTTCCGTCAGCATAGATGTGGGTGCCTGGACCATTGGCGATGCCACCTGAAAAAACACCGATATGCTTATCTCCACTGCTGGAAGTGAAAACTCCCTGCCCGTTAGGTAGCCCGTTAAGGAACAACCCTTTATGAATACTGCCATCACTGAAGGTGAAGGTGCCAGGGCCTTGGAAGGTGTCATTTTCGAATTGGCCAGCATATTTTTCCCCGTTGGCATTGGACCATGTCCCTTGACCGTGTTTCTTTCCGTCCTGGAATTCGCCGCTGTAAGTCTCACCATTGGCGTAGTTTGCCTCACCTTGGCCATTGGGCAGGTCATTGGCAAAAAATCCGGTGTGGGTGCCGCCATCACTGAAGGTCAGAACGCCTTGTCCTTCTTTTTTACCTTCGATAAAATTTCCGGTGAAGGTGGCATGCAGGTAGCGGAAGGTGCCTGCGCCGTGAAATTTCCCGTTTTTGAATTGACCGGTATAAAATTGTCCATCAGGATAAGAGAGAGTCCCTTGGCCTTCCATTAGATCATTAATAAATGAGCCGGTGTATTTGGAGCCATTGGCAAAGGTCATGGTCCCGTTACCCTGTTTGATGCCATTAACAAACTGGCCGGTATATTTACGGCCATCTGGATAGGTAATGGTGCCTTCCCCTTCTGCCTTTCCTGATTTATTAAATGATCCTGCGTAAATAGATCCATCCTGTCTGGTTCTGGCTCCACTCGTTGGACTTTGCCGTTGTTGTTCACACCCAAAGGTGGGCAACAACAAAACGAGGCAACTGGCGATGATAAAGTAACGACGAAACGGGATCATGACATAGAAGGTTGATGTCTGTAGTTAGTTGGGATTGCGGTGTTCTCCAGAGTTTCTTTGTCCCTTCAGAAAATAATTGTACCTGAACATCCGAATCAGAATAGCGGACAATCGGTAGATAAGAATAATAGTGTTCATTTAGTACACGAATACCATAAAATACAAAAAACTGGACTTGTTTTTTTGCGTGTTTTTGCTTGGTAGGTAAGATGGGCTGAAGATCAGTGGAATTTCTTCTAAAGAAGAAAAACGATTGCTGTTCCAAATTTTTCATGTAATAGATAGAGGACTGTTTCGGTGTCCTTAGGGACATAATAGGGAATCCTGTGCAAATCAGGAACGGGCCCGCCGCTGTAACCTCTAAACTGTTTTTGGTTTAACCTGTCAGTCACAATGCCACTGCTCCGCACTATCGCGGGTGGGAAGGCGACGGACAGGGGAGGGAGTCAGAAGACCTGCCGGAATCAGATAATCACTATCCTCGTGGTGAGGGACAGTGATATGCAGTGGATTTGTGGGTATCCGGGACATCCTCAAACCGTTTTAATTAATGGTTTGGGGATTTTTTTTGCCTAGACCGCAATCAGACAAGGAGAAGGTGATGGATCAAAAGGAACTTGCGTATGCCAAACAAGGGGCTCTGGCCACTAAAAACGGGGACTGTTTCCAGCGGGTGATCAGGCGATGTCTGCGTTGCCAAGGAGGAGATGCACCGCCACAATCGGCGTTGAAGAGAATTACGCCTGCTTTGGTGACCGTGTCACTGTTTATGGTTATGTTGATGTGCTTTTCAGCTTCAGCCCTAGCCAAGACCAGAACTCTCAAAAAAGGTCCGGCGATTGTGCTTGTCGCCTTTGGTACAACAACCCAAGCACGTGAAACCTATGATGTTTTTGCAGAACAGTTAAAAAATGAACTGCCAGAGCAATGGCGCAATGTCCCAATCTCCTGGGCATACACCTCGGAGATTGTCCGTGAACGGGCCAATAAGCAATTTGCCGAAAAAGGGGTGTCCGAGCGATACCGAAGTTTACCTCAGGTACTGGCAAGCCTTGAGGATCAAGGCTATCGACAGATCGCAATCCAATCGTTGCACATCTTTCCTGGACAGGAGTACGAGGACATGGAACAAGAGATTGCGGCCTTTCGAGGATTAGGCCTACGCATTGAATATGGCGGGACATTGCTCCACACCTGGGAAAGGGCCTTTGAAGCAGTCAGTGCCGTAGCCCCGGAATTTTTATCATCTTCCGCAGGCTGTACTGTGTTGGTGACCCATGGTACTCCAGAGACATTTTCCGGGGCTAATAACACCTACCTTGGCCTGGATCGATATTTAAACCTAAAATATAGCACCGTCTTTGTCGGTACGGTGGAAGGTGTGTTGACTCGCGATCAGGCATTAGAAAAAGCCAAGGCCTGCACTCCGAAACGGGTCAGAATTGTTCCTTTTATGTATGTTGCAGGCGATCATGTTATGAATGATATCATGGGGGAAAAGGTGGACGAGGATGGGGTGCTGTCATGGGCCATGGAACTGAGGTCCGCAGGGGTTTCTGTCGAAAAGGTATCCACGGACTATCAGGGGCGGACGGTGTTCAAGGGGCTGGGGTTCTATCCGGAGATCAATCGGATTTTCATTGAGCAGTTGCTTGAGGGATTGGAGCGGTTGAACCAGTAGGTTAAATTTGGGATACATCAGCGCTTGGGAAGGTTTTGTTTGCCTTCTCATCGCTGATGTATCCGGAATTTGTTAATCCACCTTGAAAAAGGCGTTGGCATTGGCTCCGCAGATTGGGCATTTTTCTGGGGCATGGGCCTCATGAGTGTGACCACACACTTTGCAGACATAGTAGTCGCACTCCATCATACTTTCTAACGAGTCGATAGCCTTTTGGTATAGGCCGGCATGAATTTTCTCCACCTCATTGGCAAAGGCAAAGGACTGTCGAGCTGCCTTATGCCCTTCAGACTCTGCCTCGCTGATCATTGCCGGGTACATCGAAGTAAACTCTTCCGTTTCACCGGCTACTGCCGCCTTCAAATTTTCCAGAGTTGTTCTTACCTCTTTCAACGCCCGGAGATGGGCATGGGCGTGAATGGTCTCTGCAGCTGCAGCTGCCCGAAATAATCTGGCAGCCTGTGGCAATCCTTCCTTGTCGGCCTGAGCAGCAAAGGCCAGATATTTGCGATTAGCCTGTGATTCGCCGGCAAAGGCGGTCCAAAGATTTTGTTCTGTTTTGCTCATAGTGGTTCCTTACAGTGAAAATTAACGGTGGATTCGTGGTTGCCCACCAAGGTTGAGGTTAAATATCTGGTCCGATCAGGACAATGGTAGTGATCACCAGAAAGAGAGTCAATCCCTATGATCGCGATCACTGCTCCCATTTCAGCTGAATCTTTTGTCTGGAAATGAACAACGAATCGGAGCCAAAGGGAACAGGACAAAGATGAACTTTGATAAAGTTGTCAACAAAAAGGCTGGGAATAGTTTAGAGCCATGATACTTTTTAATCCGGGAATCCTTCCGCCTACAGGGTAACCACCTGAATAGTTGGTTAAAAATAAAGCATTGATTTCTAACATGATACCCAATAAATTAAAAGTATCAAGCAAATGTCAATAACTTAAGGGATCTGTCGTTTTGTTAATGTCGTTACTATGGACAGGCTTGGATCCAATGTATAAGATTCTTAACTTACACGATAGTGACCAGTAGTTCGATAGTCAGTTCGAAAGTGATTGTTCAGGGTGGTGAGAATAAACTCACTTTTTTCAGATAGGAGGTGGCTTGGATCATGCAAAGACATTTTGGTCGAATAATCAGGACGTTAAGTGTCTCTCGAATGAAGACGTCATCTTGCTCGTTGTGGCAACCGCCAGTCGATATATACGAATCAGATACGGAGTTGATCGTATTTGCCGAGGTTGCCGGTATTGAACCTGAAAAGGTCAAGGTTATGGCGGAAATGACCATGTTAACCATCAGCGGGGAACGTAAATGCGAGTTAAGTGGCATTAATCATGTCCACCGGCTGGAAGTGGAGTACGGGCACTTTGCCTGTCGCGTTCCACTTCCGCTGTCCGTCGACGTTGATAAAATCCGATCTGAAATCAAGAATGGTTTTTTGGTTGTGCGGATGCCCATTATCCGGCATCAAGGCACAGTAGAAATTAACGTAAGGTGAAAATGTAATGTCAAACGAACAAACACCAGAAGAAGAAATTCCAGGAGCCAAGGAACAGATTGGAGCCGATCCTGAAAAATTGGCTGTCCCCAACGTCTTGTCGATTCTCCCGTTGCAGGGATTTATTTTCTTTCCTGGCATGGGGTTTCCTTTACAGGTATCGCATCAGGGGTCCAAGAATTTAATTGATGACGCTCTGATCAAGGATCGTTTGGTGGCCATGGTGGCCCATCGACCGATGAAGGGGAAAAAGGGCGAGTCCGTCCCTGCAGATCATCTTTATACTATAGGCACGCTGGGATACATCCATAAGATCATGAAAGACAAGGACAGTGTCTATCAAGTTCTGGTCAGTGCGATACGTAAGATCAAAATTCTCGAAGTAACCCAGAATGAGCCGTATCATGTGGGTCGGGTAGAGGCGGTTCCCATGCTTATCGAAGAAAACCAGGAGATGGAAGCGCTGGTTCTCAACCTTCGCACCCAGTTCAAGAAAATGGCCGAACTCTCACAACTGCCTGACGAGTTGACCATGACTATCATGTCGCTGCAAAATCCCTTCCATGTGGCGTACCTGGCCGGATCTCAACTCAACCTGCCACTTGAAGAGGAGCAGAAACTTCTTGAGTTTGAAAGCGCCAATGATCTGTTAAAAAAAGTCACCTTGGAAGTCAGCAAGAAACTCGATACGTTGGAGGTCAGTCAGGAAATCCAGAAGAATATCAAGGAGGACATCGATAAGAAACAACGCGAATTTTTTCTTCGCCAGCAACTGAAGGCCATTCGCAAAGAGTTGGGAGAAGGGGACGAAAACGTTGACCTGGATGATTTGCGTAAAAAGATGAAAAAAACTGTGCTTTCCCCTGAAGCCAAAAAGATCGCTCAAAAAGAGATGGATCGTTTATCCCGGATTCCATCTTCATCTCCAGAGTATACGGTTTCTCGTTCCTATATCGAATGGATTCTTGATCTCCCCTGGAAGAAATCCACCAAAGATAATCTGGACCTGAAAAAGGCCCGCAAGGTCCTTGATGCCGATCACTATGGATTAGAAAAGATCAAGAAACGGATCCTTGAATTTTTGGCTGTCCGCAAACTGAAGTCGGACCTGCATGGCCCCATCCTCTGTTTTGTCGGTCCTCCCGGTGTCGGCAAAACTTCTCTTGGTCAATCCATCGCCCGGACCATGAACAAGAATTTTGTCCGTATCTCTTTGGGTGGGGTTCGGGACGAGGCTGAGATCAGGGGGCATCGGCGCACCTATATCGGCTCACTGCCCGGACGCATCATTCAAAGCCTGAAGAAGGCAGGCTCCAACAACCCTCTGTTCATGCTGGACGAGATTGATAAACTTGGCAATGATTTTAGGGGTGATCCATCGTCGGCGCTGCTGGAGGTGCTTGACCCGGAACAGAATTTCTCCTTTGCTGATCATTACCTTGAACTCCCCTTTGACCTGTCCAAAGTGATGTTCATCACTACTGCCAACTATATCGAAAATATCCCCGGACCTTTACGGGACAGGATGGAGGTCATCGAGCTTTCAAGTTACACCGAGGATGAAAAGTTGATGATTGCTAAGCAGCACCTTGTTGCCAAGCAGCTCGACGCCCATGCTTTGACCGATCACAACGTGGTGTTTCGTGATGCGGCGATACGTTCCATTATCCGTTCCTATACCCGCGAGGCCGGGGTCCGGAATCTAGAACGGCGTTTAGGGGCAATCTGTCGGGGAATTGCCAAGGATTTGGTCGCAGGCTCCATCAAGACCAAGGTGGTGACGGAAAAGGCCGTAGTCAAATATCTTGGCCCTATTGATTTCTTTCCCGAAACCACGGCCCGTAATTGGGGTCCTGGGATCGCAACTGGTCTGGCATGGACGCCGGTTGGTGGCGTTCTCCTCTTTATCGAAGCGGCCTCGATGAAGGGGAAGGGAGGTTTAATCCTCACCGGAACGCTTGGTGATGTGATGAAAGAATCAGCCACTGCCGCCTTGACCTATATTCGCTCCCATGCCCAAGCCTTAAAGATTGACGATGAGCAATTCGCCCACATGGATATCCATGTCCATGTGCCAGAGGGGGGGACACCAAAGGATGGCCCGTCTGCTGGCGTGGCCATGGTGGTGGCCCTTACCTCGCTTTTATCCGGCAAATCCGTACGTAAGGATGTGGCTATGACCGGTGAGATTACTTTACGCGGCGATGTACTCCCGGTAGGCGGAGTCAAAGAGAAGGTGTTGGCGGCTGTGCGGGCGGACATTAAGGAGGTCTTCCTGCCGATACGAAACGAGAAGGATGTCCTTGATATCCCTCCTCATGCCAAGAAAGGGGTCAGTTTTCACTTTGTCCAGGAGATTGGCGAGGTGTTGGCTAAGGTCTTTGTCGAGGGTGAATAGGATTAAATAAGAGATCATTGTGTCTGTCTACAAACATGAGATGAGCCTCCTCACTCGTTAATGGTGGGGAGGCTCATCTCTAAGTTTTATCTTACCGAAACTTACTTTATTTCAAGATCGCCTCGGTCAAATTGGCCCCTGTTAGGTCGGCCCCGGCAAGATCTGCTCCCCGAAGATCTGCCCGGTACAGGTTAGCGCCTTTGAGGTTTGCGCGTCGAAGATTGGCGCCACTTAAATTGGCTTCGGTAAGATTTGCCCCTTGGAGATTGGCGCCGACAAGTAATTGGCCGGACAGATTGGCATGAGCCAGGTTGCATCCTGCACAGTCCTGGGCATTACTGCGAATAATATAATTGGCATCCTCTGCCGCATGGGGACTAGCCAGGATTGATTCCGGCTGAGATTGCTGTCTGCCAACATCTCCCGCTGTAGCCTCTGCTGTTGCTGGGGGAGTGGTATCTGCTTGAGCTTTTGGCTCACCTGGCCTGACCACGATCAGATCATACACCGGCATCCCTTTGCGGTTGAAGAGTTCATACTTTTCCCCTTCTCGTTCCACCACCCGATAGCAATTGACATCGCCCGACCCCCACTTATTAAAGCGGAGACAGAGTTCGTCCTCCATTACCTTCCACTTTCCGGTATCTTTTTCTCCTGCCCTGTTGCTGCCCTTAAGGCTGCCATCCTGATTGAATTCCACCGACGCGGTTTGCCCGTAGCCCTCCATCGAAATTGAGCTTCCATCCACAAGTTCCCGAAGTTGGGGGGCGTTGAGTTTCTTCGCTCCGTTTAAAGCAGAAGAATCAAGATCATGACCAACACAGTGGGTTAACAGCAAAGCGAAACCAATAAGGGGTATGATAGATAATTTTTTCATAGAGGTATCATATCGTTAAATGAGCTACAAAGTGTAGCGTAAGATTGGAACAGGGGACACAAACACAAAACACAAGGGATAGTTTCGCTTGATCATAGGCGAAACTCTATTGAGGTGTCAATTGCAATGTAAGGTAACTGCTCAGGTAATCGGTTTACGGTTTTTAGTTAGCGGGTAGTGTTTTTATAACTGGTTGATCACTCACAGATGTCAGCAACGTAGAATGAATCATGATATCTGTGAGTTTGTTAACCGTAAACCGGTAACTGATCATCGTCAACCAGAGTAGTTACGAAAGCAATACAGAAAAATATTCGCTCATTTCTCTCCGGGGATAAAGATCCGAAACGGCAAGGTTATGGTATCCCTGAGCATCTCCCAGGCGGCTGTGCCCACGGCCTCTGGTGCCAGGGCGGTAACTTCCGGGGCCTTGACATTGCCGGTTACTTTCACTGGAAAGGTCAGAATTGATTCTTTTGGTCCGCCGAGGGCCTTACCAATCAAGGGGATGCCGGTGATGATCGAATCGACCATCTTGAAGGGGGCAATAAAGAAGGTGAGGTTCGAGTCAAGGTCTTCGAGGTTGATAGTGCCACGTCCGGTAAGATTAACGCCTTTCCCTTTGATGCTGGTCTTATCGAGGATCAATATATTGTTTTCAATATGAGCATTGATGGTCAGGTCATTGAAGGCCAAGCCTGTCGTATCCATGTCCGGCATATCTTGCCAGGTGAAATAGTCGGTGAAATTAACCGCAGTGAAGATCTCTGATAGGAGATTCATCCGTTTGATCAAGCCTTCCTGGGAGGATGCGGTAATTGTCCCGTGACGCCAGTTTTTGGGGTGGCCGCTTATTTTACCTGACATGGCAAAGGGGCCAAGAATTAAGCTCTGTTTTATCCCCAGGCAGGGCAGGGTGTGTTCAAAATAGAGGGGTGAAGGGCCGGAGGCGAACGATATCTCGTTGTCTGTTTTTGGATCGTCCACGTGCCAAGTGCCTTGAATCGAAAGACCGCAGACCCGACTGCTGTTGAAAGCAAGGTCAATCGCTGCAGGAGTGATGGCAATCATCCCCTTGAAGGGGGTGATACTCAAGAGATGAGCGCTTGGTTCCTCCGGCCCTTTTTCCTTGGCGGGGATGAGGCGAGAATAATTGAATTGGTCGATAGTGAATGAAATATTACCACTAAGGGAGCTGCGAAATGAGGACCTCTGGCTGCCATCGCTCATCTTCTTGATCGAATCAATGGTTTTTTCAAGAGAACTGGAGGACAGGGCAGGGGAGGATACATTCAGATCAAGAATGCGCTCACCTTTCTGTTCCGAGACGTTGCCAGTTATGTGAACCTGTGCATCAGCCAGGGCGAGATCGGCTTGATCAATGCGCAGGTTGTGAGAGTCTCCGGACAAACGAAGGGTGTCGACGGAAAGATCATGAAACACGTTTTCAGGATCGAAGCTGACCCTGTTTAATTGAACTTCACCGTTATAAAGAGCAGACCCCTTCTTGAAAAGACGGGTGAATGAACCCTGCATCACCCCTGTTTTAAGGTTTTGTTGCATAAAGAGATCATTGATGGTGCGAACGTTAAGTTCGCCCTGCCAGGTCAGCAACGAATGATTGTCCTGCTGCGGCCAAGCAAGGTAACTCAGCGATCCGGTGTGTGGTCCATCAGTAAATGTCAATTTTTCGATTATCTGATCTGGTTGACGCTTGATGTCGACTTGCACCTGTGCTGTACTACCTTTGGCCAAAGAGATGATGGCGCCACGGGCATTGAGAGGGCCTGGCGTGGTAAGGTGAAATTTTTCCAACCGGAAGGGGAGGTTGGGGAAGAGCGCGGTAGGTATGAACTGGTTTGCTCGGATCCACTCTCCAAGCTCTTGCCCGATATCCCCATCAACAGTGAAAGCGCCTTGCCAATCCTTGAACCAATGATGATAGTATTGGCCTTCAAGAAAAAGTTCTTGGCGGTATGCTGAAAAAATTCCGGTAAACCTTAGTTGGTCTTGACTGATCTCTCCTTCAATATTTTTGCTGGTCACCTCTGGTATTTGAGGCCCATTAAGTTGTAAATCACTGGCAGAGAGTCTTGTGCTGAAACGCCATTGTTCAGAGCGGTCGATTCGTCCCAAGAACGAAGTGCTGGTAATAGTGGCCTTACCTGCCAGGCTGTCCAGTTTGCCCTGAAAAAAATCGTTCACCGAGAGGATACCGTTACTAGTGACCAAAGTGCCTTTTTCAAAAAGGGTATTAAGTTCAAGATTGGCATCCAAGACATCGAGATCCACCTCAATGCCGTCATACCAATCTATGCTGCCCTGGCTTCTTGTGATCTGTTGCTTGCCAACAGTGCCTCGCAGGTTGCGCCATTCGACCTCTTTGGGCGCGACTGTTAAACTGCCGGCAGTGATAATGAAGGGCGAGAGGAGCCGATTATACATCCCTCTCCCCTCCATCGAAAAAACATCGACATGAGTCTCTATATGGTGAAGGTCGTCCCCCAAACGGAGGTGTCCCTTGGCCAGACCATCAATATCGGTAAACCTGCTTAATTCCTTTTGGAATTTGGGTGAATGAACAATTTGAGTCAAAACATCTTTTAAGTTTTTGAGATCAGCAGACAAGTCCAGGTCAAGGAAAAAGGTATGGTGGTCATCCCTGAGATCAAGAAGGAGGGTACCGTTTTCGCCATGGCTCTTATCGATATCTGCACTGAGATTCTTGCCGGTCAATTGACCATCAATGATACTGATCGGGCCGCTGGCCCGATCTAGGGCTAAATTCACACCAGGGATAAGTACCGGCACGTCCTTGGCCTGAGCCCAGATCTTCATGGTCTGCAGATGATGGAAATCGGAATTTTTACCCTTAAACCAGTAGCGGGCGGTGGTGGCGCTGCCCCCGCCAACAATACTGCAGATTTTTTGAGCGATTGGGTGGGTCGGAAATCTGGCAATAACAGCAGTGCGGACGGCTGCAAGATCGATTTCGGTCCCACTTAAGTCGATTAGCCATTCCGGTGTTGAGCTGGAGTTATGGTCGTTGTTCCGGGAAACTTGTCCTGAAAGGTTCAGGCCGGGATCGGTCAAGGAGAGGGTGTTGATATCGAGAGCAAAGTTGTCATGGTCTCTAGTAAAATTACAATCAATGGCCGCAACTGTCACACTTTGGCTCTTGTCCTGGATGGTAAAGGGTATCTCCTTGCTGGCAAGATGGAGAGAGAATTGATTCAGGTTTGTCCCTTCAAGGTGGGACGCGAAGGTCAACTTGGATACTTTGGGCAGGGATGAGAGTGGTGATTGCTCACTGAGCAGACGGTTACTGTCAAACTCGACAGAGGTAATGTTCAATTGATATCTGTCTTCCGACAAATCAATGCTGCCGTTGAGGTGGATCATTTGGGCAAAGGTCGCGGTGGTAGAGAGGGTTAATTCACCACGGTCAGCACGGAAAGAAAGGCTGCCATTGATGCCGGTCAGGGCTATTGGCTGAAGGGTCACGCTATCGGTCAAGCGCTGACTGGGAAGATGAATCGCACCGTTGTTGATTTTGATTGTGCCAAGAGGCATGGCTTTGTGAGGCAAGGTGCCAGAGGCGCCAAGTTTGATGATCCGTAGATCAGGATCGATTAATTTTGCCCTGAAAAGAGAGACCGAGTTGGAGAGGAAAAATATAGGGCTGATGATCAGATGGACCTTGGGGACGACCAGGACCATGGATTCTGACTCACCCTTAAGTTGAGTAATAGTGATTCCTGGGGCAGGCAACCAGCGCCAATCAACTGAATCAATCGAAACCTTGGCCTGCAAGGAGCGCTCAAGCTCCTGTATTATGCGATCATGAAGATACTGTCGCTTGAGGTAAACCTGTCCCGCAATGGCACCGATGACGAACAAAAGGGTGGCGACAATCAGTAATGCCCGTTTTTTCATTGGACGTTGGAGCCGAACTGGCAGTTGTCGGTTTTAGGGAAATAGAAGGGATAGTGGCTGATATGCCACACTGTGCATGTCCTCACTTGTGCAACACCATCCACTTTGTATATATCGGCCCATTTGCTGCTTAGCCATGGAGGAAATTTCTAGACTAGTATGGAAGGAAAGTACGGTGAAAAAAAGAGTGTTTGCGAGGCGCAAGGGGATTTATTGGCAAAAATGAATGCCAGCTTTACATTCCAGTTGAGACTGGTAGGCCCAGACCACGGTCCCTCTGGCGGGAAGTTTGGGGTCGGAAAAGTAGACAATCTGTCCCAATTCTAATCGCTCTTGGGAGATCAGGCAGATGCCGCTGTCGCTGATATTGCTCACTCTCACTTGAAGGGTAGGGTGTTGTTCCGTGGGGACAATGCCTTCCTGATCACCAACTTGAACTTGAAGCCATACGTCGTGACACTCTATCCGGGGACTTCTTCTGCGATCTTGGTTTGCTGTAGTCATGGTCTGTCGCCTGATAAATGCTCAATAAGTGCAAAGAAAACGTGATTTAAGATTATGCTTTATAACAGAGCTTTTCGCAAGGGTTTAGAATAGGTGGGTGCATAGGCATACTCTCAGGTGCGAGTTCTGACGGAGCTGCGGGGATACAAACCATATCAGCCATCGGCTACCTTTTTGCGAGACTGTTAATTATCAACGGGAAAACCTGACTCCTCTTCCTCAAATATATAACTTAGCCACGCTGTTCTTGAAAAAATCCTCTGTCTGTACTATACCGCTCATGTAATCATTTTACCATTAGCCTATCGAAGAGTAGGCAAGGACTTTTTCATGAACCTTATCATGCAAAGCATTACCGGGCCATTTTCTTATATTGGCCAGGGAATCATGATCGCATTACTCGCCTTCTCACTCTTGGGCGGGATTATGGGAGTAATGAATGTATCAAGGAAGGATTCGGTGGCGTTTCCTGTGCTGCAATGGACTTTTGTTGGCATCAATCTGATCTTTATGGCAGGGTTTGTGCTGATTTGCTGGCTTCATTACCAAATCTATCAGACTCTGCCCTTAGAGTTTCCCGAAGCGATAGTTCCTCTTGTCAATCAACAACTTGAGCTGATTAATGCTCAAGCCCAGTATGCCTTTCCCCTGCTCGATCCTGCTCACCCCCCCCGTTATGTCATCCCTCTTTGGGTTGAAAACGAAAAATACTACTTCTGGTTCACGTGTTATTCTTTTATGGCTTTTTTTGCTTTTCTCCATACAGCAAGCCATCGCCTCAAAGGGGCGCTGGTGGTTCTTCTTACTCTCCAGATCTCTATTCTCTACTGGTTTGCCAATCCTTTCTCCCAACCATTACCGAAATTCTTTAGCGAGATTGGTGCCTGGTACGCAGCTGGAGATGACCCGAGACAGATGTTTGGCGAATTCATGCGTCTTTATCCGCGGATGATCTTTTATTACAATACCCATTATATGTGGCTCCACCCGCCAATGCTCTTTCTCTCGTACAGCGCCATTACCGTCACCTTTATTACTTCGGTGTTCATGCTGGTCAAACGTGATGTCGAGATAGAGACCTTAGGCTATGATAGCGCCAAATTTGGCTATTTCATGCTGACCTTGGGGATGCTCCTCGGTTACCCTTGGGCCTTGCAGGCCTGGGGGCCCAACTGGTGGTGGGACCCCAAGATCTGTTCATCAATCATGATGTGGGCGATCTACAGCACCTATCTGCACACCCGGCTCTATGCCAATAAGAAGTTGATGTGGTACTTCACCTCAATCCTCGGCATAGTCTGTTTTGTGGCGATGATCTTTACCTTCATCTCGTCCTTTTATTTCCCAGGCGAACACACCTTCCAATAAGCAAAAAACCTTATTACCATGACCATAGAGAAAAAAAACTCGTATGATTTTTATTTGATTCTTGCCACGGCGCTGGTGCTGGCGGTTATTTCAGGTATCTGTGTGTACGGGATGTTTTATTTTAAATTCGCTCAGTTACAGCAACTTGATCCAGTCACCAAGGGTGCTTACATGGAATGGATGAATCAACTAGTGAGCCCGTTTATCATTGTTTTGATCGTGCTTCTGGCGATTTGCGTCCCTAAGCGTCTGCTACCCACCGAGTGGCTGAACCGTTTTGCCCTCGCTCTATTGATAGTAGTGCTTGTGACAACATGGTTTCGCGGTGTGGTGATGGCGCTGATGGTCACCCTCGGTATCACTCTTTCCTTGCAGTTGTTGGTGCTGGTGATGGCCTTGGCAGGGAGTGGGCGGCTGAATTTTGAACGTAAAGGTTACTGGCTGCGGGTCGGTTCGTCGTCTTTGCATTTAGGGTTGGTTCTTTTCATTCTTGATCTCTTCTTGTATAAGAATCATGCCCTGCATTTGGCGTTGTTCTGGGTTACCACCGTTGCGACAGTGTTCGGCATGACAGCCTGTTTCTACTCTCCTGCCATTGCTAAGTGGGCAGGCGGGTTCTCTCAAGAGAATTCTTCTGAGAATGAAGATCTTTCTTGAGCAAGAAAATTGAGTGGATACAGCGCTGTTGAATAGTTACACTGTTCGTAAAATCCGATTGTCTCTTACATAAAAGTAATTTATTAATTCTATTTTCCAGGAATCGATGAAGCTCTGTTGAGCTATTTAAGTCGCAATACTGGGTTTTGTTGACTCATCCTCATGGCACGAGATGAGGATGAAGAGTGATACAAGGAGAGGTCAACCATGCCGCTAACCGTAAAGCCACGACGTATTGTCTTGGCAGATGATCACGTCTTGATCCGTCGGGGTTTGAAGAAAGTTATTGATGGCCAGCCGTACCTGCAAGTTGTGGGTGATTTTGGGGATGGACTGGAGTTGCTCCATTTTCTTGAGGAGGATTGCCCTGATATTATTCTGCTGGACATCTCCATGCCCAAAATCAGAGGAATTGATGCCATCCCCCAAATCAAAAAGCTGTGTCCCAAAGTTAAAATCCTGATCTTGACCATGCACAGCAGCAAGGAGTTTTTGGTAAGCGCCATTAAATCCGGGGCTGACAGTTATGCCCTGAAAGAGGATTCCGACACGGAGCTATTGACTGCGCTTCGCAGATGTCTTGACGGAGAACTCTATATTGCCCCATCACTCGCTGCCAGTATTACGCCCCACGACCATATGGCCATGCGGATCAAGGGACACGCTCCCCATGAACTTCTTACAACTCGAGAAAAGCAGGTGGTGACCCTGGTCGCAGAGGGAAACAAAAGTAAAGACATCGCAAAAATGCTCTCCATCAGTATTCGCACGGTTGAGCATCATCGTGCCAATATCATGAAAAAGATCCACATTAAGAGCACGGCTGAACTGATTAAATATGCCATTCAAAAAGGTTTTATCGTACCCCCCCAATAACTGTAGCGCTGAAAAAGGGAGCATGGGAACATGAAGAAGCTCGTTCCCAACGTCAGTCAAATTTCTGAACGCCCAAGTCTCTTGCCATTGATTGTGGGGTGTATTCTAATCGGTGGCAGTAGTTCACGCATGGGATATGCCAAGCATCTGATCTCAAGGGAGGGGCGAACCTGGCTGCAGATGACAGCGTCTACCCTTGCTCAGGTGTGTGATCATGTGGTCGTAGTCGGTCAAGGAGATATGGGGGAGTGCACACTCCCAAGGCTCTCTGATGTCCCTGGCTGCTCAGGCCCCATAGCAGGGTTGTTGTCTGCTATGCGTTCCTTTCCCTGGAGCACGATCATTGCTTGTGCCTGTGACATGCCAGAAATTTCGCTTGATGCCCTCAACTGGCTGCTGCAACAACAGCGATCTGGGAGGAAGGCCGTAATCCCATACATTGATGGCCGTCATGAACCATTATTGGCCCTGTATGATTTTCAATTCTTTGCCGCTGTTGAAACGTTGGCCAGTCAGCAAAAGTGGAGACTCTCTTCCCTTGCCGAAATTGATGGGGTGTATGTTGCTGAACCGCCACCCGCCCTGCGCGATGCCTGGCGAAATGTCAATACCCCGGATCTGCTGAGTCAGCAGGATTTATGATTTAAGTTAACAGGTCGTCACTCATTGTTGATGGCGTCGCAAAAAGCCCGATCTACTGCGTTGCAGCGCACTTTTGCTCATTCGGCACACCATATGTGTGGCCTTATTCGCAAAAGCACACTGCGCCTTGTATATCGGCCCTTTTGCTTAGCCATCCCGTGACTTTTTGCGAGACCATCATTGTTTTCAACACCCTTAAATAGTAATCGGAGTCAGGTATGAAGAATAAATTTGTTGTACTGTTGGTTTTATTGCTGGCGGCATGTTCCAATAACCCCAGTCAGACAGATGCTAAGACGGACACTGTTACTGCATCGGGGGAGTCACAATCCTCAACCTACGTCTCCTTGCCTCCTGCCCAGATCATGGAGTTGATACAAAACAAAAAAGACCTGCTGATCATCGATGTCCGCTCGCCGCAGGAACTTCGAGAAGGGAAAATTGTTGATTCGACGCTGATCCCTTTCTGGGATATCATGAAGGGGAATTACTCAATCCCCAAGGATCGTCCCATACTCATGATCTGTGCGGTTGGTGGCCGGAGTTACGCAGCCATGCAGATCCTGTCTCAAAAGGGTTACAAGGAAATCTATAATCTCCAGGGTGGAATAGATGCTTGGAAGAAGGCCAATCTTCCCGTGGTTTATTAACAAAATTCCGATGGAGGCTTTACACGCATCATGAAGAAAACCCAAGAAATAGCCGGGCGTATCGGCATACTCGTGTTGCTGGGGATCGTGGGGATGATTTTTTCCGGTTGCGGCAATGATGTGGCAAAGCCTCTCAAGATGGGAGATCCAGCCCCGATTTTTAGTGTCCCCGATCTTCACGGGGAGATGGTAACCCTTGACACATATCAGAACAAGCCAGTTGTTATTCGTTTCTTTCTTCCCGACTGCAAGTATTGTCGGGCAGATACAGCGGTTTTTAATGAGTATTACCAGAAATATCGAGACAAGGGTCTGGGGGTGATTTATGTTAATACAGCTCCACGTCCTGATGATGTAGAAAAATTCGTGAGTGATTTAGGAATCACCTTTTCCGTTGTCCTTGATCCTGAGCGAAAGATTGCTGATCAATACCGGATTCAAATTGTCCCCCAAACGGTTGTCTTAAATCCTGAGCACAAGATTATCGGCGCCATCCTCGGCGGGGTAAGCAAAGAACAATTAGATTCTCTGTTGCTGTCATTTTTTGAGTAGCTTAATCAAGACAGTTTAACAATTGGTGGTTAAGCCTAGCTCATCCACCAGTACTCACTATTGGAGACCTATCCATGAAGACCTCCCTGCCCCGGATTATGTTGACCTTGTTGTTGTCTGTTTGTGCCATAGACCTAGCCTTTGCCATTGACATTAAGGGCTTGGATAAAGGTACTCGGTGTTCTGTGTGCGGAATGTTTGTCGCAAAATATCCCGAATGGGTCTGTCAGATCATCATGAGTGATGGCTCCAGTAAGTATTTTGATGGGGTCAAGGATATGATGGCCTTTTCGTTTTCCCCCCAGAAATATGGCGCTGACGCCGGGACAACACCTAACGAGTATCTCGTTAAAGACTACTACACACTGACTTCAGTCGATGGCAAAAAGGCGTTCTTTGTGGTGGGCAGTGACACAACTGGCCCGATGGGCTCAGAATTTATTCCCTTCGCCACCAAAGAGGCGGCTGAGGCCTTCAGCAAGGATCATCAGGGGAAAAAGATACTTCCTTTCACCGAGATTACAGCTGACCTGGTAGAGTCCATGCGTTCTGGCCAGACGATGAAATAATCGTAACCGTTTACCGGGCCCCCATCTGCTTTGTCAACGGCCTGCTCATGTGCAACTAGCACACTTCGCAGACCGTTTTATTGCCCGACGAAGCGGGTCAATATAAATCGCGCATCTGGGGGCCCGGTAAACGGTTACAGCCCTGTGAAATCCGCACGTTCAACGCTTCTGGTGAACGATTACAAATAATCAATGCGTCCAATTGCTGTTTTCCTCTTATTTCTTGCTGCCCTGTTGATGACCGATGTCATCTTGCTCGGTCACTGGCAATCCCGGACCGCACAGCACAAAACTGATGCCACGACTCGCCAAGTTGTCGTTTCGGCCCTAGGCCTGACCGACTTAAGTCTTGCCACTGAAGCGAGATACACCCGCCATCCTGCTGTAACCGACATGGTAGTGCCGTTTATGGATCATCCTGGCGCTATTGAACATTTCCCTTCCGGTTCCTTCTGGGCCGAGCCAATTTCAAAACGGTAAATCGTGTTTTCCAAGCAACTTAATATTATTGATTACTCCCTATCTGCCATCTGGAGAAGACGCTATAAATCTCTGGGGGTTATGGTCGTTTTTGCGGCTGTTATCTTTCTTCTGGCCTCTTTTCAGATGACCACCAAGGCGCTTACCGTTGCTGCCGGTGAGAGCCTTTCCTATGCCCCGGAAATCTTAATCCAGAAGATGAAAGCGGGACGTCAGGAATCAATCCCGGTCAATTATATGGAGAAACTAACCGGGATATTCGGGATACGATCGATCACTCCCCGAGTGTGGGGCTACTACTTTCACGAAATCAGCGGCGCCAATTTTACGATTCTGGGACTCGATCCATCAGCCATGCCTCTTGGTGATCAGTTGAGCCGAGCTATTGACTCAGGAAATTCACCAGGAACTCATGAGACCGTTGTCGGAGAGGGAGCAAGATCAGCATTGGCTGGCTCAGGAAGTTCATTATTCTCTTTATTTCGGCCCGATCTTACCTTGAAATCTTTCACCATCGTCGGCACATTCAAACCAGAGACCGATCTCTTGACCTATGACTCCTTGTTCATGCCTCTGGGTGATGCGCGAGATCTCTTTGCGCTGTCAGACGATATGGTCACTGACTTATGCGTAACTGTTGCCAACCCTAAAGAAGTATCAACCATTGCTAAAAAAATAGCCTCACTGCTCCCTGATACCCGTGTGGTTACCAGAGAGCAGGTTCAAAAAACCTATCAGGCGGTTTTTGGCTGGAGAAGCGGTTTTGCCTCTATCTGTCTGCTGACAGCCCTGACTTCTTTTATTATCTTTGCCTGGGACAAGGCGTCCGGCCTTACTCCGGAGGAGAAAAAAGAGATCAGTGTGCTGAAGATTGTCGGCTGGCAGACCTCAGATATCCTGACCCTGCGATTCTGGGAGGCGGTGATTGTCTCTCTGGTGGCATTTTTGGTGGGATATACCCTGGCCTATGTTCATGTCGCTTTCTTCGATGCCACCCTCTTTAGGCCTATCATGTTGGGATGGTCGGTTCTCCACCCCGCCTTGCGTTTGATCCCGTCTGTCGATTTAAGCGAGTTTATCCTCGTCCTCTGCTTGACCGTCGTGCCTTACCTGGCAGCGACAGTCATTCCGGCTTGGCGTTCGGCGATCATCCGTGCCGATTCTGCCTTGAATTAACCGTGGAACCCATGACAGAAGCGCTTATCGAACTGCAAAATGTTACTAAGGTATACAATCACGGTCAGCCCAACGAGGTTCGAGCGTTACGCAGCATCAATCTTACTATCGCTGCCAAGAGCATGACCTGCTTGAAGGGGGCAAGCGGTTCCGGCAAGAGCACATTGCTCTCGATTATCGGCTGCGTCTTTCCTCCCACTAGCGGTCGAGCTGCCATTGCTGGTCAGCAGCTCTCCAGGATGCCAGATCGATATCTTACCATTCATCGTCGCAACACCATCGGGTTCATCTTCCAACATTTCAATATTTTACCAGCGCTTACGGTACTAGAAAATATTACCTTACCGCTGATGCCTCTGGGGGTTGCCCCTGTGGAACGAAATAAGAGGGCTGGGAGATTGATGGAGATGCTGTCGATTGGCCATCGTGCTCAGTTTCCGGCGCTGCAGATTTCTGGAGGAGAGTTGCAGCGGGTGGCCATTGCCAGGGCTTTGATCAACGATCCTCCGATTATCTTGGCTGATGAGCCGACGGCACATCTGGATCACGCCTTGAGCCTGGCGTTCATGGAAATCATGAAGGATCTTCAACGTAACGGAAAAACCATTATCTTGACCTCTCACGATCAATTGATCACCAATCATCCCGCGGTGGAACGGATTGTTGCCATCGACGAGGGTATGATTCATGTTCCTTAACCCCTGGAGTGTCGCCTTATGTCTGCTTAGCCTGGCAGCGTTGTTTCTGGTTGGCATTGCCGGCAGAACAGCCCTTAGCGTTCTCCGCTACTGGGATCCTGCCAGTGACGGTCCTCGTCAGATACGTCTTGAAAACGAAACCTGGCTCTCGTCCACCCTGGTTCAGTATGCCTTAGGCTTTCAGATTCTTTCTTTAGTTCTGTTCACCTCAGCCGCCGACAACTTCAGTCAGGTCATCAGTGGCGCGATGTGCGCCACTGGTGCTTTGACAGCCAACCCCTTTGGACTGCCGGCGCTGTATCTCAAGCTGGTAGGGGCTTTCTTTTATGGATTTTGGATTGTCCTCCATTATCTCGATATCAGCTCAGAGCGCTACCCGTTACTTAAGACAAAATATATCTTCCTGGTCTGTCTGTTGCCCTTACTGATTGTCGATGCGATTACTCAGACTCTCTATATTGCCAACCTCAAGCCCGACATTATCACCTCATGCTGTGCGGTGGTTTTTGGTGAAGGAGGCGGCAGTGACGGCAATTTGCTGGGGATTGTGCCGCAAGACAAGGTACTCATCGCTTTTTATTGCCTTGCCGCTCTTCTTGCCACCTGCGGGCATTTTTTATTCAGAAAACTCATGATGCCGCTGCTGCTGGTCAACGGCGTTCTCTGGCTCTGTTTTATCGGACTCTCATTTGTGGCGATTACGACAGTTTTTTCATCCTATGTCTACGCCATGCCATATCATCACTGCCCATTTTGCATCTTGAAACCAGAGTACGGGTATATCGGTTTTTTGATGTATGGCACTATGCTGCCTGCCGGTTTTTTTGGAATTGCTTCCGCTCTTGTCTGTTTAATCCCGGGTCGGCTTGGACTGGATAACGTCATTGGCCGATTTCAAAAAAGTGCAGTGCTGCTGTCCTCAATCATGTTAATGCTCTTTGTAACGATCGTTTCTTATCATTATGTGATATACCGTTTTCTGGGAGGGGAGAGATGAGAAGCACCGTTTACATACAGGAAAGTGAACTATTCGGTAAAAATATCTTGTTTGTCTTGATCTCCTTTGCTAATAGACGGTTTCATTGTGAGATAATGTCTTATGGGAGATGGTATTTTGTCTGAATATCACAGTATCGAATCGTTAAAGGGGACGTTTCTGCTTGCTACCCCACAAATGCCAGATCCCAGGTTTAAGGAGCAGATCATCTACCTCTGCTCCCACGATGAAAATGGCGCTATGGGTTTTGTGTTCAATAAACCCAGTCCTCACTCCTTGGACGATATTTTAAAAAGCGCTAATATTGAAGCAGTTGAAGGGGAGTGGCCGCCTGTATACATCGGTGGGCCGGTTGATGGAGAGTGTGCTTTTTTTCTCTACTCAGCAGATTATATGAGTGAACACAGCTTAGATGTTGGGGAAGGGATTATGCTATCGCGTAACCCAGAGATTCTTCACGATATAGCTCGAGGAACAGGCCCTCTTCATTATATTTTTTTACTAGGCTACGCTGGATGGGGCCCAGGTCAGCTTGAAATGGAATTAGGCGTCAACGGTTGGTTGAGTCTGCCGGCTGAACAATCCATCCTTTTTGAAACCCCAGACCGCGATAAGTGGCACAAGGCTGCCCAGCGTTTTGGAATTGATATTGTTCTATTTAATGATCAGATTGGCTCGGCGTAACCTGTCAGGATGAAATGCTTTACTGCTAACAGGCAACACAGCCCCTTGCTGATCAGAGTAGAAATGGTAAACGTTCAGCAGCGCTGTGAATGTTTACAGTTCCGGGGTTACCTGTAGTTTCGGTGCTCCTGGTGAACGGTTACTAGAAATGCCCTGAGGACAAAAAAATGCCTGAAGACAAGAAAATTTTTCATTGCCGAGAATGTGGTTATTGTTGTCACGGCGAGACCACAGTATCGCTCGATTCCGGGGATCTCACCCGGATGGCGGCCTATTTGAAGCTAACGATTGCTGAACTCAAAGAGAGATACCTGCGAGAGAACGATAATGTCGTCCAGATGCGAATCGTGGATGGTCATTGCATCTTTTATAATGGCGGCTGCACCGTTCACCCTGGTAAACCCTGGCGCTGTACCGAGTGGCCACTGCACCCGGCAATTCTACTCGATCGAAATAATTTTGAAACTATTCGCGCCTCGTGTCCGGGAATTAGCAAGGATATAAGTTATGAGGAGTTTTGTTCACAACTTACGGATCTTAAGTCTTGATGGCTATTGGGAAGATCATAAATTCCCTCCCTACAGAATTGAGAAGGCCGGTGGTAGCTGATCAAAGACAGCGGATGCCATGAATATCGATTGTATTTTTTTGGGACCGACTGGAGAGCAGTATCTAAATCAAGGTATTGCTGATTTCCAAAAACGTCTTTCCAGGTACTGTCCTGTACGGATCAAGATCATCAAGGAACGCAAAGGAAAGATAGCGGATGCGGTGAGAATTGAAACAGAGGGACGTGATCTCTTGGAGCAGGTCGAGCAGAAGTCATTGGTAGTAGCGCTTGATCGAACCGGCAGGCGGGTGGATTCGGAGATGTTTGCCGAGTTGTTCAGGCAATGGCAGGATCAAAATCGGCGCACCGTCAGTTTTATCATCGGAGGTTCGCTTGGACTGTCATCAGAAGTTCTGTCGGCGTCAGATGTTGTGCTTTCCCTCTCTGCCATGACGTTTACCCACGAAATGGCGCGGCTTATTCTGTTGGAGCAAGTCTATCGGTCGTTCACTATTCTGGCCGGAACAAAATACCACAAATGATTAATTGCCAGGGTGAGAACAAACTCCGCCTCACACTTGAACAACCTCTTTTACCCCGGGAACTTCGGTCTTAAGAAATTTTTCGATCCCGTTCTTTATTGTTGTCTGAGACATCGGGCACCCCTTGCAGGCTCCGGTTAACTGCACCTTGACTACCCCTTCCTTGCTCACATCCACCAACACTACATCGCCACCATCCTGTTGCAGGGTAGGGCGCATCTTGTCAAGTGCGGACTGTACTTGGTCTCGCATAAATTCTTCTCCTTATTAACGCTCAATAACTATACAGCTTTACTGGCGGAAAGATTGGCAATATTTATTGGCCATGAGACTGCTTTCAGCCATTTTCTGTTTCCCTTCACCCTAGGAGCCTGTCGGATTTAGACATAAATCTACTGCAAATTCGTGAAACCGGCCCATATCCCCATGAATTTTCGTTAAATAGCCCTGTTCATGAACTGGTCCACGTGTCGCAAATGGGTACGGTTTCAGTTGATCGCTGGTGGCATAATGTGACCAAGTAGAACTAATCATCTAATTGATCTGAACACTTACGACAGTAGTACTCAATATTTCCCTCATTCTTATACTTGGGGGAGGCAGGCTTGTCGATAGAAATTTCTAGCCCAGAACCACAGTTCCCCCCCCTGAGCATCTCAATTTATTGTCCTTCTATACGAGAAGCAAGGGTGAATTTTTCCGGGGTTAAGTCGTCAGTCTTTTTGGACAGTCCGATTTCCTGAGTTATCTGAGTGGCAAGTTCTTCGATGGATTTCCCAGAGGTATTGATAACTGGAATACTATATTTTTGAAAAATCTGCTGCGCCTGTTGCAGCTCCTGTACGCAAGTCGAACGTTTGGCATAGTTGCTGTTTGGATAACGTTTTTCACGAATTGTACTCAAGATTTCCGGGCCAATGGTGAGCCCCACTGCTTTTTTTCGATTCCTGCGGAGACCATCCGGCAGAGAGTAATTGTCAAGATTTTGGGTGGTCAAAGGATAATTAGCCGCTTTTAATCCCATGTGGGTCGCTAGATAAACGCTTACCGGCGTCTTTCCTGACCTCGACACCCCCACCAGGATAACATCGGCTTCATGGTACTCATTAAACTTGGTGCCGTCATCATGACCAAGACAGTAATGAATTGCCTCAACCCTTTTGGACATGCTCCCGTCGTCGGCATGCCGGGAATAACCGGGAAGTCCTAATGCTTTGGCTTCAAGACACAGTTCAAGCCGTTCCAGAAACACGTCACAAACATCAAACAGTTCAACTTCCGGATGATTGAAAATAGCCCGAAGCTTGGGGCTGACCAAGGTGCTGAAGATAATTGGCCTCCGCCCGACGGATTGCCTGATGATATAGTCAATCGTCTTTTGCGCATCAGCGACAGTCTTGATAAAGGGAAATTTCTCCTCATGAAAGCTTATTTCCGGAAATTGGCAGATCAGAGATTGACCAAGGTTGTTTGCCAGGATGCCGGTACTGTCGGAGACGTAATAGATGTCTTTTGATTTCCACATAAAATACCTCGGGAAAATGTTCTTGATAATTGGTGGGCGCAGCGGACTTCTGAGGTAACCGTTCACCGGGCACCCCATCTGCCTTGTCATCAGCCTGCTCATGTGCAACGAGCACACTTCGCAGACCGCTTTCGCGCATCTGGGGCACCCGGCAAACGGTTACAGCTCGGTGAAATCCGCACGTTCGACGCTTCTGGTGAACGATTACCTTCTGAATACGCCGAACGTTAGGCAGGAAAATAACGGCGGCTTGCTATCGAAAATTATCTGCGGTGCTGAGTTCCAAGATTGAGGCCGAGATCAAAGGCCCGGTTGTTGATCGCGAGGAACTTCTCGGGTACCCGAACGGCTATCGCTGCCAAAACGGATTCCGGACGTACGATATTGAGAATACCGACCAGCGCCCCAAGGACGCAAATGTTGAATACCACCGGATTGCCAACTTGCGTCATGACTGTTTCATGCATCGGCAGTTCGATCTGCTTGGCGTCAACGTTTCGAGTCGTGTGCACAAGCCGGCTATCGGCAAGCAAGGTTCCCCCTGGACGGATTATGGGTGAACAGGTGGTGTATGCTTCTTGGGTCAAACAGACCAGGATATTTGGTTGTGTGACTTCTGGGAAATTGATTTCATCATCAGAGATGATAATATCACTGCGAGTTGCCCCTCCGCGTGCCGCAGCGCCATAACTCTGGGATTGAGTGGCGTTTTTGCCCTCATGGATTACCGCAGCCTCTGCCAGGATAATGGCTGCGGTAATCACTCCCTGCCCCCCAGAGCCGGAAAGTACGATTCTTAACCTGCTCATCAAGTAGCCTCCTTCATCGCTTGCTCGATTAACTTATCATATTCTTCACAGTACTCCGGGCGCTCTTTTTCGACAAATATACCGCGGGGAATGAGGTCGGGGTTTTTCTCCAGCGCCTTGGACTCGAGCTTGGCTGTAGTATTCTTCTGAAGCTCTAACATGCTGACGGCATCACCTTCCTTGTTTTTTCTGCCGTAATGGGTCGGACATTGAGACAAAATTTCTACCACCGAAAAACCTTTATGGAGGATGGCCTTCTTGAGCAGTTCCGTCGTTTCCTTGACATGATAAGCAGTTGAACGGGCCACAAATGATGCCCCTGCCGCTTTCGCAAGTTCTACCACATCGAAACATTTGTCAATTGTCCGGTATGGGGCAGTGGTCGCTTTGATTCCAGGCCCGGAAAGAGGAGAAAATTGTCCGCCGGTCATCCCATAAATTCGGTTATTCATAACAATGGCGGTAATGTCAATGTTTCTGCGAGCCGCGTGAATAAAGTGGTTACCGCCAATCGCCAGGGCGTCGCCATCGCCCATGGGGACAATAACCTTCAGCCTCGGCTGACTCAATTTAACCCCTGTGGCAAAGGCCAGAGCCCGACCGTGTAGGGTGTGGAGGGAATGAAAATCAACATAGCCGGAGATTCTCGCCGAACAGCCGATCCCTGAAACCATGACAATCTCATTTTTATCCAGTTGCAGTTGAATAACAGCACGAATCAGCGCATTGAGAATAGTTCCGTGACCACAGCCGGGGCACCACATGTGGGGAAAGAACCTTTTGCGTAAATAATCTTTTACCTCCATCTTATACACCCCTCCCTTGGATAACCCGAAGAAGTTTTTTAATATCTGAAGGCGTGATCAGATTTCCGTCGATACGATTGGCAAGAAAAACCCGGTCGGGATTTAAGACCACTGCCTTAACCTGAGCCATTATCTGCCCCATATTCATCTCCACCACGAGAACTGCTTTGGCATTGACACATTTCTCCCGAACCAGATCTCCTGGAAATGGCCACAGCGATTGGAGTTCAAGCACGCCAATTTTTTCTCCTTTGTTTCTTCTGTTCTTAGCCATATGGATTGCCGATCTGGCAGAAGAAACATAAGAGATCAAAATATAGTCCGCATTTTCCATGTAATGTTCTTTATGTCGGGTAATGGAATGAACATTATTCTCTATTTTATCAACAAGATGCCGCAACAAACCATTGACAATTTTGGGATTATTTGAAGGGAACCCCCACATGTCATGAAAAAGACCCGTAACATTATACCGATGTTCTCCTCCAAAATCAGACATTGGCAACCGACCGTCCTCTCGTGGCAGATACGGGTGATAGTCAATGTCTTTAGCGACAGAAGTCCTTAACCGATCAACAATCTCTATCTCCCCTGCCTCTGGAAGGATAAGTTTCTCCCGCATATGACCGATAACCTCGTCAAAAAGGAGAATAACCGGAGTGCGGTAGGTTTCAGCCAGGTTGAAGGCATCCACGGTCATCCTGAACACATCCTGATGATTTGAGGCGGTCAGGGCGATAATTGAGTGGTCTCCATGGGTTCCCCAGCGAGCCTGATTAATGTCTCCCTGGCTGACATGAGTAGGATTACCCGTTGATGGTCCTCCTCTTTGAACATTAGCAATTACACAAGGGATTTCTGTCATGCACGCATAACCGATTGCCTCTTGTTTTAAAGAAAAACCCGGGCCACTGGTGGCAGTCATGACTTTCTTCCCAGTAAGTGAAGCTCCGATTATGGCACACATCGCGGCAATTTCATCCTCCATTTGAATGAACTTACCACCTATTTGCGGAAGTCGCCCAGAGAGGAGTTCGGCAATTTCGGTTGAAGGAGTAATCGGATAACCAGAGAAGAAATTAAGGCCGGCATAAAGAGCCCCTTCGACACAGGCTTCGTTCCCCTGGAAAAATCG
>VMSU01000165.1 GCA_013792005.1 Desulfobulbaceae bacterium | reverse complement strand
GCATCGATGAAGAGCCGGACGCTAAGCCCAATTTGCCAGAGGACCTGATGTCCATGTCCACCCAGGAGCTTCGAGCTTTCGCCGCAAAACACAGCCGAAAGCTGTTTGGTGCCGCCCTGGTCATGGTCGAGGAGACAACAACGTAATGGCAACCGCAGTGTCGTCCAAGTTGGGAGCCCAAATTATCGCGGAGCTGGAACGCCGGTCCGCGTATCGGCGGATTGAGCAATATTATCCCGACGCCGGACCGTTACGCCGTGAGCTTTACCACGTTCACACCCGATTCTTTGCTGCAGGGCTTGAGTTTAGAGAGCGGGCCATCATTGCCGGCAACCGGATCGGCAAGTCGGAGCTCGGGGCCTATGAGACGGTCTGCCACCTCACCGGCATCTATCCCGAATGGTGGCAGGGCGTGCGGTTTACCAATCCGGTTCGGGCCTGGGCCGCAGGCGACACCACCCAGACAGTTCGTGACATCGGTCAGTTGAAGTTGCTCGGGACGCCTGGGATGTACGGCACCGGCATGATCCCGGGCGAACTGATTGTCAGTACCAAGGCGAAGGCCGGTTCGGTCCCGGATGCCATTGAAGTGGTGCAGGTCCGCCACATATCAGGCGGCATCTCATCGCTGGTGTTCAAGAGCTATGACCAGGGCCGCAGATCGTTTCAGGGCACCCATCAAGACTTTGTCTGGCTCGATGAGGAGTGCCCGCAGGACATCTACACCGAGTGTCTGCTTCGGACCATGGACACCATGGAGGGTAACGGGGCTGGCCGAGTGATTCTCACCTTCACTCCCTTGATGGGGCTCACACCCATAGTGCTCTCGTTTCTGCCCGGTGGCCGAGTTCCCGAAGGCCAGGAGGTGATGGGTGACAAGTACATCATCATGGCGGGTTGGGACGATGCACCGCATTTAAGCGAGGCGGAGAAGTCGGCGCTGCTGGCAGCCTGTCCGCCTCACCAACGCCTGGCGCGGTCCAAGGGTGTGCCGCAGTTGGGGGCCGGGGCCATCTACCCAATCCCGGAAGAGGATATCGTGGTCCCTGACTTTGAGATCCCGGTGCACTGGCCAAGGGCCTACGGGCTGGACGTGGGATGGAACAATACCGCAGCGACCTGGGGCGCGTGGGATCGGGATAACGGCACCTTGTTCCTCTACGCCTGTTACAAGCGGGGCCAGACCGAGCCGGCAGTCCATGCCGCCGCCGTCAAGGCCAAGGGGGACTGGATCCCGGGCGTGATCGATCCCGCAAGTCGTGGCCGGTCCCAAAAAGACGGCAGCAAACTCATTGAAGAGTATAGCGACTCAGGCCTGGAACTCACCCCTGCCCTTAACGCGGTCGAGGCTGGAATCCACAAGGTCTATACCGGCTTGAGTGAAGGCCGGATTCGGGTGTTTCGCTCTCTTGGGCCACTGCTTGAGGAGTATCGCATCTATCGGAGAGACGATAAGGGCCGGGTGGTCAAGGAGTTCGATCATCTGATGGACAGTACCCGGTATCTGGTGATGTCAGGGGCTGAGGTGGCCACGACCAACAGCAGAGTCTATCAGCCGCCTTCGTGGCGTGATCGTCTGAAAAAGATAGCAGCAAACGGCGCGGGAGCAGGGCTCTCGCATATGGCCCAGTAAGGAAAAGGTGCCCGGTTATGGCAAAACCTGAGGAAAGCAAGCAGTCCGAAGCTCAGATCGCTACACAGAACTGGCAACGCTACCAGTACGTCAAGGATCGTGGCCATCGCCTCTATGTCAGGCAGGCCAGACGGTGCGAGGACGTGTACTTAGGGGGCGGATTGCAGTGGTCGGCCGAGGATCGTAAGTTGGTGGAAGGCACTGGTCGGCCGTGCCTGGAGATCAACGGCGTGTTCCCGGCGGTCAACACTGCAATCGGGATGCAGCTCAAGAGCCGTGTAGACATCTCCTTTAAGCCTCGTGGGGCATCGGAACTAAAGCAGGACATGAGCGACATCCTGTCCAAGGTCACCATGCAGGTCTGCGATTCCATCAAGTTCCCCTGGCACGAGACCCAGGTGTTCAGCGACGGCATGATCCAGCAACGCGGGTTCTACGACGTCCGGGTTGGGTTTGATGACAATATGCAGGGCAATATCGAGATGGAGGTCCCGGATCCGCTCGACGTGCTCCCTGATCCGGACGCCAACAGCTACGACCCGTCCGGTTGGGCTGACGTCACGGTCTTTCGTTACATGACTGTTGACGATATCGCCCAGGTCTACGGGCAGGAGTTGGCTGATCGCGTGGTGCAGACGGCAAGCTCCACCACTGCCCTTGGCGCTGACGACCTGCAGGACCGCAACCGGTTCGGTGATAATGCCATCAACACCGACTACAACTTCGACGCGGAGGAGGATCGCATCCATCGAATTCCGGTTATCGATCGCCAGCATCGCATTTACGCCATGGCCAAGGTAGCAGTGTACGCGACCACCGGCGAGATTATCCCGCTGCAAGATACGATCACCCCCGAGGCCATTGCCGAGCTGCAGGCCCAAGGCGCGACGATCACCCGGCGGATGGTCAAGCGGATCCGTTGGACTGTGACCACCTCGGACGTGGTGCTCCATGACGATTGGAGCCCGTATCGATCGTTCACTATAATTCCGTACTTCCCCTACTTCAGGCGCGGCAAGACACGGGGCATGGTGGACAACGCCATCAGTCCCCAGGAGTTGCTCAACAAGACCACCAGCCAATACCTGCACATCACCAACACTTCAGCCAATAGCGGTTGGACGGTTGAAGAGAACACCTTGGTCAATATGACCCCACGTGATCTGGAGGAAGTCGGCAGCAAGACCGGGCTCGTTATTGAGCACAAAAAGGGCAGCAACCCACCGCAGAAAATCAAGCCCAACGATGTGCCCCAAGGGATCGACCGTATTGCCGACAAGGCTGACCTGGCCATCAAGACCATATCCGGGATCTCTGACGCCATGCAGGGGCTTAACGGTCCCGAGGTGTCCGGGGTGGCTATTCAGTCCAAGCAGTATCAGGGGCAATCCCAGCTTGGCGGACCAATGGACAATCTGGCCCGGACCCGTCATCTGGTGGCGGAGAAGCTCATTGAGTTGATCCAGGACTACTACACCGAGCCCAGGACCATTGTCATCACTGACGACTCCGATCCGTCCCAGGTGACTCACTACGCCCTGGACGTCAATCAGCCGGACCAAACCACCGGTACGGTGCTCAACGATCTGACCGTTGGTACCTACGATGTTGTGGTCACCGATGTTCCGACTCAAGCGACGTTCCAGGATAACCAGTTCATGCAGGCCGTTGAGATGCGTGACAAGGGGATCGCCATCCCCGACAAGTTCATCCTGGCCCAGTCTTCACTGTCGAAGAAGAACGAGATCATCAAGGCCATGGATGAGGCGGCTGCCAATCAGGGCGACCCGCTCACCGAGGCGAAGCAGGCCCTTCTCGAAGCCCAGGCCCTCAAGACCAAGGTTGAGGCCGTGGCCAAGAGTGTCGAGGCCCAGTATTCCGCCATGCAGTCAGCCATGGTCATTGCCACGACACCGCAGACCGCACCGGTAGCCGATCAATTGCTCAAGTCAGCCGGGTTCGAAGATCAAGATCAGCCGCCGATTATCGCGGCACCACAGAGTTCCGCCGGGTTCCCCCCTCCTTCTCCCGGCGAACAGGGGGCACCCCAGGATTCCGACATGGCATCCGCCATGCCTGGGGCTGCCCCAATTTCTCATAGCAACCCATTGACGCCGGCTAACCCTGAAGTCGGCATGGAGAGAGGGATAGAGACACCAGAAAACGATGGAGCACAACCAGTAACCAATAACATCAAGGGCAAACAGAATGGCTAAGGCGAAAAAGAACACACTTGGAGTGTCAAGGCCCAATGAGGATTGGGAAGTCGAGGATGCCTTACGGACCTTGCTCAGGGCCAAGGAGATCAAGGCGGACGATGGCTTGATGGCCAAGGTACGTAAGCTGATGGCTTTTAAGCTTCAGGAAATGAAAAAGGTCGGGGCAGACCTCGATGTCCCGGTTTAACCACCACCATACAGGAGGGCAGAATCATGAGTTTCAAGAGTAATGGCAATAGTCCAGGCGTAACAGAATTTGTTGATGGCCAGGATGATCAGGGGAGCGATATCGATACCCAAAGCGTCGACCAAAAGGCCATAGATCGCGGTGATATCGTTGAGGGCGATGAGCCTGAGCTGTCCATATCCAGCGATAATACCGGCCACGATGAGGGCGAAGCCGGCCAGGATGACACAGGAGATCAATTCACCGAGGAAGAGCTGAAAAACTTGCTCGATGAGGAGGAGGGCAAGGTCCGGATCCCCAAAGCCCGGTTTGATGAGGTCAACGAACGGATGAAGGCCGCCGAGGCCGAGTTGAGCAAGTTGAAGTCGACTGAGGGCAAGCCGGATCAGACTCATGGGCAACAGCAAGAGCAGACCCCCTTTGATTTCAAGGCCAAGCGCAAGGAACGGGCAGAGGCGATGATGGATGGTGACACCGAGTTGGTGGCCCAGATTGACCAGGAGATCGATGAGGCCCTCTTGGTGGAGGCCGAAAGACGTGCCGAGGCCAGGCTTGCGGCTAAGGAAGCTGAGAAGGAGGCCAAGGTTCTGGCGGATGTTGCCTTGGAAGCGGCTAACAAGGCCCTGGATGATTTCCCCTTCCTTAAAGACAACGATGAGGCCATGTCTGAGGTCATTGCCTTGCGTGATGTTTACCAGAACGCCGGTGTCCCCAGGCCTGAGGCTATCGCCAAGGCTGCAAGCCGCATCGCCACTTTATATGGCCATAAGCCGGCATTAAAAGCAACCGAGGAAGAGAATGCGGAGAGCAGGAAGCAGACCTCAATGGCCCGTAATGCCGATGCCGCCAACCGGCAACCGCCTCCCACCGCCCGGATGGGATCTGGCAACAGGGCGACAGTCGATACGGTTATGAATCCGCTGCAGATGACCGCAGAAGAGATAGCGGCATTGCCAATAGCAGAACGGAAGCGATTACGCGGGGACGTTATCTAAGAAAGCTGCCCTGACAACCAGGAAAGACTGGCCCTATCCTCCATTGGCAAGGGGATGGTGAGCAGGATGCCAGGGGCCGCTTCCCTTACCAAGCGAGTCTCGCCATGTCAGCGCGATAGTCTGACCGGGTTTCGATCACCCGACATCAAAGGTCGTTCTCGCAATTTCCGGTGCGTTATCCGGGAGCGTTTTGGATCCCGCGTGGTGTGGGGTCTTACAACTCTCATTCGAGGACTACTGGCATGGCTTTGACTAATTTTGCGGATCTGACTCCGCAGCAAAAGGTTGTTTGGTCTACCGACGTCTGGAACGCGGCCCGGGACCAGATGTTTATCAAGAAATTCGTAGGCTCAGGAGATGGCTCGATGATCCAGCGTGTCACCGAGTTGACCAAGACTGAAAAGGGCGAGCAGGTCCTCATGTTCCTGGTGGCCGATCTGATCGAGGACGGTGTTATCGGCGACAACCAGCGTGAGGGCAATGAGGAGTCGATGCAGTCGTACA
The DNA here is from genome assembly GCA_013792005.1 of Desulfobulbaceae bacterium. Lineage (NCBI taxonomy): Bacteria > Pseudomonadati > Thermodesulfobacteriota > Desulfobulbia > Desulfobulbales > Desulfobulbaceae > Desulfobulbaceae bacterium. The sequence continues at coordinate 10,805 of VMSU01000165.1, read as the reverse complement.
ACGAGACGATTGGCATCGACCTCATCACCCACAGCGTCGGCAACAAGGGCAAGCTCGCCGACCAGAAGACCGTCATCAAATTCCGTGAGCAGGCCAAGGAACGCTTGGCTTACTGGCTGGCAAACCGGGTTGATCAGTTGGCGTTCCTGACCCTGTCTGGCATCTCTTACGCCTTCAACAATGACGGTTCGGCCCGCATCAAGTCTCCGTTCCCTGGGCTTGCTTTTGCGGCTGATGTTTCGGCACCGACTGCTAACCGGCACTTGAACTGGACCGGATCGGCCTTGGTTGCGGGTGATACGACCACGATCACCAATTCATTCCTGCCCAACTACAAGATGATCGTGGACGTGGCAGCTTACGCCAAGGATCACTATGTCAAGCCATTGATGTCGGGAGGGCGGGAGTATTACGTCATGCTGGTCAAGCCCGGCACCTTAGCTGAGTTAAAGAAGGATGCTGACTACCAGCGTGCGGTTATTACCGCTTTGCCCCGGGACACCAACAATCCCTGGTTCTCTGGCACCGCTGTCACCGTGGACGGTATCGTCTTCCACGAGCATCGGCTGGTCTATAGCACCAAGGGCGCGGCCTCTGGATCAAAATGGGGAGCACTGGGCGCCATCGACGGCACCCGGTCATTGTTGTGTGGGGCTCAGGCCCTTGGTCTGGCAGACATCGGCACCCCGGAGTGGTGCGAGAAGAAGTTTGATTACGACTCTCGCCAAGGCATCAACGTGGACAAGATGTTCGGCCTGGTCAAACCCAAGTTTCACTCCATCTACGATAAGGGTGTTGAGGACTTTGGCGTTATCGCCATCGACCACTACTTGCCGTAAGCGATATTGGCGGCGTGCCTGAGTATGGCACCAAGCCATTCACCTCGATTTCATAGGGAGAACCATCATGACCATTAAGAAAGATTCCGGCCGCCAGGATGTTGGCTGCGCCATCGTAGAGTTTACTTACGCCGATTTGACCTCAGGCGTATTTGCTGCCGCCGTCGAGCTGCCGATTGGGGCCATCGTTGTCGGTGGCGCTGTCCGCATCGATCAGGCCTTCAACTCCGGCTTAACTGATGTCATCAGCGTTGGCATCTCCACCAGTACCGGAAAGTACGGATCCGGATTCAACGTCCATGCCGTGGGCTCGTTCCCCCTTACCGGCCTATGCCAGGAAGAGGATGCCATGGTGGATGTCGGCATCACCTGGACGGGTGGCGGGGCAGCGCCAAGCGCGGGCAAAGCTCGCTTGGTCGTTATGTACGTTAAGTCAGGCAAGACTGAGTTCAGCCAGGGATAAAAAGACCATTAGGTTTACCACAAGGCTCTGAAAGCATGCGCAAGTAGGGGCCACTACTCTTACCCACAGAGGAGGATATCTCCATGAAGTTTAGATCACGAGACGAAAAAGTACGACGGATCACCGATCCATCGGGGCACGTTGCCCTTGTTGGCCATGATTGGCGGGAATTGCCGGAATTCCTCCATAATGCCGCTCTTGAAGCTGGCTGCATTTCTTCAGATCAAGCCAAGACCTTTGGTGTTAATGCGGCGAGGGGACCGGCCAGGTTTGACGAGAATATCACCCTTGAGATGGTTAAAAATGCCATGAAAGAGATGCTCTCAAGTAACGATGACGCAAACTTTACCACCTCGGGCATGCCGAGCAAGGCCGTGCTCAATAAGATGTGTGGCGGCAGGGTGGCAGCTGAGCTCTATGACCAGGCGTTTGCCGAGCTGCAGCAGGAATCAGAGACCGTGGACGTGCCTGGAGGTACAGGCACCGTCTCGACCAGCGAACAGTAACAAGCAAGAGAGGCCAGGATAATGTCTACCGCCATTGACTTGATCGAAGAGGTTCAGGATGTGATTCAGGATGACGCCTATGACGAGGACATGATCTTGGCCTTGATCAATAAGGCCATGGATGTGATCTCGGCAAAGGTGCTCTTGCCTGGGCTGGAGACCACCAGCACGGTGTCGACCACGGCGGATGAGAACACCGTGGCACTACCGGTTGACTATCATCGTGAGTTGTTCAAGGTGCACAACGACTCCATAGAGCGTGATGTCATTGTCTTTTCAACAACAGCAAGCCTTTATCGCATGTGCTTGGGCGCGGTGAAGAGTGAGGCGGGCAACGTCAAGGCTGTTGCCATGTTGGGGAATAATCTCAGGATTCACTTCGTGCCGACAACGGCTCAGGACCTGACTCTTTGGTACTACCGCAAGCCTGCTTCCTTGGTGGCAGATACCGACGAACCCGATGGCCTGCCTCTCCAGTTTCACGACATGCTTACCAACTATGCGGCATGGAAGCTGTTTGACAAGATCGAAGACGGAATTGAAGGCAAAAAGGTGAACACCGACCATTACATGACTCTGTTCATCGATGCCCTTGAAAACGGATTGCCATGCTACGTCGAGGATCTTGGCGTGTCACGACGCGAACCGCCGGTGGTGCGGGGGGAGTTCTTATGAGCGAGGACAAGACACTTTTTCGTGGTTCGACTGGGCTGAACACCGTTGTTGATCCGGTCAGGGCTCCCTTTGATCCAGAAACCGGGGTTTCGGACCTTACAGTCGCGGTCAACGTCGTGGTCGATCGTACCGGGAGGGTGAGCAGGCGGGATGGATTTGCCAGTATCTTCAGTGGCGCAAGCCATAGCCTGTTCTGCGATGGCGGTGCATGTCTCTTTGTCGCTGGGGACGAGCTGTGCATCTTGGAGCCGGACTACGTGCGCACGGTAATCCGTACTGGAATGGTTGATGCTCGGGTGGACTATGCCCAAGTCAACGATCAGACCTACTACGTCAACGGAAGTCAGCTTGGGGTTGTCTTTAATGGCAATGACCATGTTTGGGCCATGACCACGACGCTGCCTGATACGGGGAATCGTACGTTTATTGGGCCGATTGCCGGTGAGCATATCGCCTTTCACCTCGGGCGCATCTTCCTCAGTTCGGGCACTGCTATTGTGTTCAGCGAGCCGTTTGCGTTTTCTCACTATGACCTGGCTCGAAACATTATCCCGCTCGAATCACGGGTCATCATGATGAAGCCGGTGGCCCAGGGGCTCTTCATCTCGACTGAGAAGGCGACCTATTTCATGTCAGGGTTAAGGCCGGAAGAGTTCGCTTTGCTCATGGTGGCACCATACCCGGCCATTGAATGGAGTGTGGCTATCGACCTTGTTGATGGTCTTGAAATAGGGCTGCAGGAGCCAGGATTATGCGCCTTGTGGGCATCATCCAAGGGGGCATGTCTTGGTACGCCCACAGGGCAGTTCAGAAACCTGACCCGCGATAAGGTCGTTTATCCTGATGCCGGGATAAACGGGGCGGGGCTACTTCGAGGATATAACTTCATTCACACCATATTTTAAGGAGAGACACAATGCTACGACTGAGCACAGGGTTACAAAATGCCCTTCTTCGCACATCAACCAAGGTGCACACCATCATTTCAACGACCACCATATCTGTTGCTGTTGGGGCAGGTGGAGGTGATTCGACCAGGGTCACCGATGTGACAAACTTTGCCACTTTCCCCTCGACATTGGTTGTCGGAGATTCGATCTCGCTGGCCGGTAGTCATGTCAATCACTTGAGGTCAGGCGTTATTGTCGGCAAAGGGATCAATTACATCGACGTTGTTGGAGACTTAGTGGACATGGCATCAGGGGCGACAGTCACAGTAATTGCCTCTTCTGGTGGGTCGATTGCTGGGATCTTTAGAAATGGTGTCATTCGGCTTTATACCGGATCTCAGCCTGCTAGTGCTGACGCTGGGGAGACCGGGACCTTGCTGTGTGAAATTAGCTTAAATTCATTGGCTCATGTCACCGGAGCCAGCGTGACCAACGGGATCAATTTTGGACAGGCCTCGGCAGGTGTAATCGGCAAAAATATCGGTGAGACCTGGTCTGGAGTCAACATCAACAGCGGTGTGGCCGGATGGTTCAGATTCTATGACAACAACAAGACTACGGGGCTGACCACTACAGCGATCCGGTTTGATGGTTCTGCTGCCACATCGGGTGGCCAGCTCAAGTTGTCGTCAACAAATTTGGTGTCTGGAGTCACAACAACGGTTGACGGTGTGACAATTTCTATGCCTGCCAATTAGAGGTCGAAGCCAATGATACGATTAAGTGCCGGACTTGCGACTATGCTCTTGCGACCAAACGGCAAAAGTTTTGCCGATGCCTTTCGGTATGGGGTCTTGAGGCTTTTTTCTGGTGGGCAACCTGATGATGCCAATGCGACGGAGACGGGGACCCTGCTTTGTGAGATTTCCAATGGCGGGGTTCTCTTTACCCCTGGAATTGCAAGTGGCGGGCTAAACTTCATGCTTGGTTCGACACAACTGTTGGAGAAGTCGAACTTTGAAACATGGAAGGGAAACCCTGTCGCTAGTGGGAATCTTGGATGGTTCAGATTCTACGATAACGCCTTGGGGATTGGAGCCAGTACAACAGCGGTTCGTTTCGATGGGTCGATAGTGGTGATGGGAACTGGTGATCTGAGAGTGTCTCATCTTGACGTTTCAACAGGAGTCCCAATGGAGATCGAATTTTTCGAGATTTCACAACCATTACAATAAGGAAAAATACAATGTCCCTATCAAACTATGCAGAAAATCTCTTGCTGAACTGGCTGCTCAATCCATCGGCAACACCTATCAGACCGACTGATCTATATGTCTCACTTCACACCGGAGACCCGACCGAGGATGGCGCTACGGCGGAAGTGACCGCGATCATTGACGCTAACTATGTGCGAAAGTTCGTCACCTTTGGCGATGCCAGTAACGGGTCTATTGTGACGGATGCTGTTGTCTCCTGGCTGGTTGATGAAAACAGTAGTGGCTATAGCGTCAGTCACATAGGGCTTTGGGACTCGGCGACCGCCGGGAATTGTCTCTTCATCGGGGAGATGGTCGTGCCGAAGGCTTTGACGGCCAGTGCCATATTAACCTTCAATGCCGGCGACTTGGTTGCCGCATTGGATTAACACCAACCATTGGGGGGGCACTGACCATGTTTAAGATCAGTACAGGTTTGAGAAACGAATTACTTGGGACAAACTGCCTGAGTTCTCTGTTGTCCGGTCTTAATTCAGAGATTCGGATTTATGCAGGGACAGAGCCGGCGTCTGCTGATGATTCATTGGGTTCGGCGACACTTCTTTGCAAGATAACCCCAAATGGGATCCTGCCAACCCAGAGGTTGACGTTTAACTTGTCTCCTGTGGGCGGCATCCTGCAGAAAAACTCAAACGAGGTCTGGAAGGGGACAAACCTGGCCTCCGGCAGTGCCACCTTCTATCGCTGGATTGATAGCGCTGATTCCGGCGGCTTGAGCACCACGGCTATTCGGTTGCAGGGTTCTGTTGGTGTCGTAAATGCCGATCTGCTTCTCGCCTCCACGACGCTGGTAGCAAGTCAGGAACAGAGGATTGATTACTTCGCCATCGGCATGCCAGGAAGTTGATGGCGTCAAGATGGTCTAGCGAGAGGAGCGCCAAATGACAGCCTTGAAATGGATTGATAAGACAGGCCCTACTTATTGGATACCGCAAAGGAATAGCTGGATCAATGACACCTGGACCTCGAATCGGGACAACCTGACGGATCTGTATTTCAGCTGGAACTATCCATCGCTCCCCTATGAAACCGCGTCTGGTGTCAGGATTGTCTTTGATGTGGTGGAGTCACGAGTTGACCCACACGGGGGGAGTGCAAATTGGCTGGAAATGAAGATGCAATGCGGCCCCGTAGTCAATGGCAATATCCCTGTTACCCAGACCTATTATTACGCCTACAACTCAGCGGACCTCCAACTCCCGTATCCATTCCCCCTCGGTGAATACACTTGGGACATTAAATATGACCTCGTTTGGGAAAATGGCGGATGGGTTCATAACCAGATGCCACCAAATGGGATCAAAAGATTGGTGCTCTCCATCGATACCGACATAATCATCAGAATCAAAAAGATACTATTTGCCGTTCCAGATGCGGAGTTCTGGACGAACTATCGTGGTCAATCTGAACAGGTCTAAGGGGAGCCAATGAAGCTGGTAAAGGATTTGACCACGGCCATCATCCCTGGCGATCCTGGGACCCCGTCGTCACCGGGTAGTCCCGGAGTCCCTGCATACTGCTCATCCACAACTTCCACCCAGAAGGTGTGGGTCCTTACCACGCCTGGGACGTATGTCGCGGTCGAACAAGACAATCCCTTTATTATGGGCAATGGCTATGAGGCCGCAAATAGCCGGTATGTCTACATGGGTGGGATTATGGAGTTGCGATCCAGGACGGTTACCACTGAAACCTGTTATCCAGCGGTCCCTGGGAAGCCAGCGGTAATAGGCTGCGCTCCAATCAAGGAGCAAATTGTCTCTTCAATGAACGTGGGGTGGAACTCCAGCGCTAGGAGTATTCTGCCGCTGAATGTTGGCCAGCATATCGCTTATACCCTTGGGGCAGGGGTTTATGGCGCGTTGTATGCGGTTGGCCCCGAAGGTTGCGACAATCATAACATCAGCCAATTTCGTCATGGAATTATGGTTGATCAAGGTGGCGTTCACGTCTTCGAGGCGGGTGTCATTAAGGAGACCTTATTTGCCACGCAGCACCCCTCTCTGGTGATGAGAATTTATCGCAGCTATGAGAGCGAGATAATCTATGTGGCCTCGGTTGGCGGGAAAGACGTCAAAGTCCATAAGAGTGACACTCACGCGTCATCCTTGGGCGTCATCCCTTTGTATGTCTATGCCATGCTCTATAGTGGTGGTGATGTTGGGCTGTCGGCGGGATATCAGCCAGGTGAAGTTCATTACGGAAAGGTGTGACAGTGCAAGGGACAGGGATTCTCATAGCGCTACCAAACGCCAGAGCTGAGTTTTCAGGGGCGTCATTTTTCACGCTGGCAACTCAAGTCATATTAGCCGGATCAAGCGTCTGTTCTGCCTTGCGGGTGGCGGATTACGATGCCGATCTCAATGTCCCTGTCCCGGTCGAAATTGTCCTGGGGCAACACTATTGGTTTACCTTCACCATGGAGGCTGGCAAGCGATATGACATCTCTGCCATGGGGAGAAGTCCATTATACGATAATGCTGGCGACTCGGTTGATACCGAGATGTGGCTATTTGGGGCAATGCCACCAAGGGAGTCAACGGACGATGATCTATACGCGGTAGCCTTGTCGTATTGTGATGACCCTGTGATCAATGGCAACTTCAATGGAGTCGGAGCCAGAATTCTTTGGGATTGTGCCGAAACCAAGACCTATCAGGCCATGGTTCGGGGATGTTGTGACGTGTCGGCAGATGGGATCTTCAAGTTCATGGTGCAGGAGATGGTCAGTGACCACGCAGAATCGGGAACCAGTGGGGTCCTGCTGGCCATGGGCGAGATGTCCCATGCGTCTCTTGTCTGGTTGCCTGTTTTGGGAAGTCTTGGTGGAGTCAGTAGTGCCGGATTCGGGCAAATTATCGAGACACTTCCGGCTCTGAACAATAGGGCCACCGCCGGGTATATGCCCCCTGAGCCGGTGTCGGGATATGGCAATCTGGAGTCAGTGGTCTGTCAGGCCCATGTCATCCAAACAAATTCGATGTCCGGGGCAGGGGGCTTCGCGCCCTTGGTCTCAAAAGGCGCTGACTATCAATACGGGGTTGGGGTGGCAAACCTTAATCCGTTGATGGTGTGGGCGTTTGATGCCGTTGCCAATATCGTGAGGGTGGAGATACCGTCCAAGTCGGTTGCCGGGGAAATTGTGGAAGCTCCAATCCCGATCGAGCTCCCCCTGTTTGGTGTTGAAATTGTGGCATCCCTCAACATTGGTGGGGTCGCTGTCAGCATCCCCTTGTTCACTGTCGGCATGAATAGTGGGGAAACATTAGATGCCGCATTTCCTGTATTCACTCCGGAGTTCAAGGCATTGCTCCCTCATGTCATGTCGCTTGCCGCGATGAGTCCAATCTTTACGATATCGATGCAGTGTGGGGTAAGCGTTGAGGTGTTCATGCCGATGTTCGGATGCTCTATGGGGATCCTGCCTGTTATCTGCGGAGAACTGGCTGCCAGTTTTCCCGGGCAGATCTTTGGGGGGGAGTGCTTGTCGGCTCCGCAGGCATATATGTCGTTTTTGTTTCACTCTCAACTGAGCGTTGCAATGAGTGGAAGTCTTGATGTTCGGGGAGGGGTACATGTCAGTTTCCCTTCAATTAAGGCCGATTTGACCGGTTCGATTCATTACACTGGCGATCTTGTCTTTGCTCTAATCAACTTGATAACTGATCTGGGGGGCAGAGCAACTGTCAATCACGATTTGACGGTTGATTTTCCAGCCGTGATCTTCACCGGCAAAGGCCACTGTCCAACCATAGTAGGTGTGTTGCGACATGACCGCACCAGCATAAATTAAGAGGTAACCCAATGCTCTCTTTGTCCACTAATCTCGTTACCAGAAACGCAACAACCCAGTTCGTCGGGTATGACTTTAATTCAATGGTGAATTTCAACGGTACACAGATTGTGGCCAATGATAGCGGACTGTTTGTGCTGGGAGGTAACAGTGACGAGGGGGTGGATATTGACGCCTATTTTCAACCGGTGCTGTCAGATTTTGGCGACGCTCATCCCAAGAGGCTCAGGTTCATTTATCTCGGGTTTGAGGCCGATGGCCAGATAACGGTCACGACAAGCGACGGGCTCCCGGAAGAGGCGGCGGAGTCGGAGACCAAGACCATCACGCCGCGTTTTGTCGGTCAGCAACGGGTCAGGATTCCGGTAACCCGGGCCTTGCATGGACGGTATTGGTCGTTTCGGATAGCGAACAAGAACGGTGCCGATTTCTCGGTTGACTCAATCATGGCCAGAATCATCAGGCGCAGTCATGGCATTACGCAACATTCCTAAACGAATAGTTTTACTTGGGGACAAGTTCCGGGCGGTGACGCATGTCGGGGAGGCCGATGCCTTTCTCGTGGAAATTGAACGGATGGCCTCATTCCAAAAACTGTCGCAATATCGGGGCGAACGCTTGTTGCGAGATGGAACCTGCATCAGGGTGGAGATCCGATTTGGCTGCCCAAAGGTGACGATATCCTCACCGTTTTATGGTGTGGCACCAAAGAAGAGGAAAGCAGACGCATCACGATATGGGCGGATCATCGTCGGCAGCTGCTTGGTCAATGGGATGGCAATAGCCGCCATGTGGAAATCATGGAGTAAGAGATGGACGCTACTTGGCACTCTTTCTGGGTATGCCCAAAGCGAGGCCAGGGCAATATCAGAAAATGGCAAGGTTGTCGTTGGTGGTTGCGCCTCATCTGCTGGCACAGGGCAAGTGGCGTACCGATGGACTGAGGCTCGCGGAATGAAGGTACTTGACTTGGCAAGCGACATATCGGGTGCTGGTGAAAGTGTCTGCCGTGGAGTCTCCGCCAACGGTAAGGTTATTGTTGGCGCTGTTGGACTTCCTGTTACCGACACTATAACGGCCTTTATTTGGGACCACGACACTGGGGCCAGGGCGTTTCTGCGAGACCTATTTCCGCCTCATGTGACTACCCATGGTTATGGGATTTCAGGAGACGGGAAGGTCGTTGTTGGCGGTCTGGGGACTATTGACAGTTGGTACATGATTGAGCATCCGGCCTATAGTCTCCAACCCTATTATTGGGCTGATGCTCATGGGCCTGAGTTGTTTTGTCCAGGCGTACAGGGAGGAGAGGCGACTGCCATATCATCAGATGGCAATTTTGTGGTTGGTCAGGTCAACATCTATTCGGCTTTTCGGTATGATATTGCCAATCAGGCGATGACCATACTCGATACCCAGGGATACCGGCGAATACCATGGGCAACATCCAGAAATGGTCAGGTAACAGTAGGGTATGCCCAGCAATTGACTGACCAAAGCATTGTCAGAGGGTTTGTGTGGAAGAAGAGCGATCCTGTAGCTCAGACGCTTCCACTGGTTATCGGGGCATCGTTTAATAATGCTCTTGGTGTATCAAGTGATGGAAGGATTGTTGTTGGGCAGACGGACGTAAACGGCAAGTATTGCGGGTTTTATCAAATCGGCGATGAGCCAGCGGTTGTCTTGGGTTCTGTCCCAGGGGGTGATGGTAGTCTCGCCTACGATATCTCCGGGCCAATACCCATTGAAGAACAGAGGTAAGAGATATGAGCGGTGATGGTGATTTTGTCGATATTCCGATGGTGACGGGCTCGATCTATACCGGTGAGAGTGAGGCAAACGCCCTTGTCTCCGAGCAGATCGACAAGGTGAACGGCTATGCTGATCAGGCCTATAAGCTCATGGAGGAGTATCTCAAGGAGTTGCAGGGTGTCTTGAGCGGCCTCGAAATACCGAGTACGGAGGCGATCAGTATTGAAACGCCGTCCTTTGGGGCGGTTGACTTCTCAGCTCGGCCCACCTTGGCAGGTGCCAATATCGATACGGCAAACTGGCCGGCAAATGGTGCGACGCCTCCGAGCATCATAGCGGCACCGATGTTTTCAAGCGTTACGATCCCCACGTTTTCGATTGCCGATCCTGCATGGGCAACGGTTGATGAGCCTGTTGATGTGGTCATAACGGATCCTGGGGACATGCCGGTGCTTGTTGATGTGAGTATTCCGACCGCTCCGGCGGTGACGCTGCCCAGTGCCCCGACCTTCGATGAGATCACTATTCCGGCAATCCCAGCGATGACTATCCCCGAGTTTGAGGCAACTTTTACCTCGGACACTTTGGATAATCCGTCGCCGTTTGTGTG
>VMSU01000164.1 GCA_013792005.1 Desulfobulbaceae bacterium | reverse complement strand
AGGCCCGGTAGCACTTGTAAAAATTCAGTATCGCCCTGAGCCCTGGATCATTTGCCTTAGCAACAAAGGTATCAATAAAATGGGCTGAGAACTCGGACAGGCCATGATAGTCAAGATATATGGCCAGAAACGCCACATCCCTTGCCACATCGCAATAGCGGAAGCGCTGATTAAACTCAATACAGTCATAAATATAGATCTGCTCTGCCAGACAGATATTGGCAGAATAGAGATCGCCATGGCAGTCGCGGATCTTTCCGGCATCGACCCGCTGCTGAAACAAGGCTTCTCGGGCCAGGACATCTTTCGAATAAGAGCTGATCAGGTCAAATTGCTCCTGACTCAACGCGGGACAACCAATAAAGGAGGTCGTTTGATCAAAATTCTCCAACACATTAACGCTGACCGCCTGGGCACTGCCAAAGCCTTTGATCTCCTCCCCGCCCTCCGCCTGCTGATAAAAGGGGACCAGGATATCAACAATGCCGTCCAGCAGAGCAGGGGTCAGTTGTCGATTGTTGATGACCACCGTCATCATCCGCTCTTCCGGCATCCGCTCCATCTGAACACAGTATTCTATGGCTTGCCCCTGACCACCCAAGCGAATTTCCTCACCATCCTGGGTAAGGGCCACCACATCCCGGTACAAAGTAGGGCACAGACGACGGTTGAGCCGCAGCTCCTCTTCACAGAAATGTTTCCGCTTTTCTAGGGTAGTAAAATCGAGAAAGCCAAAATTAACCGGCTTTTTTATCTTATAAACAAAATCCCCTGCCAGCAAGACGTAAGAGATATGGGTCTGCACCAGCTTCACATGGGGTACCGGGTGAGGGTAAGACTCAGGACGCAGAAGGGTTTGAATAAAGACGGGGAGCTGGTTGAAGCCCATTATGGTTCCTCATTTTTAACGAGTGCGTAGTGTCTTCTATAGATGCTGATAATCCAATAGCGTGATATATAAGCATTTGACCGGATTGTCAAGAAAGCTGGCAATGTGTAGAGCTCAGCCTCGTCCTCCTCTGATCTTCCGGCCTTAGTCTCGATGGCAATTCCGTTTGGAAACCTGGATTTTCTTGGTACAATCCATGTTCATTGATCAGTTGGTCTGGGTGGTCTCGTCTGAAGTGCGAAGCTCTGGACAATAACCGCCGCTTAACACATTTTTGCCACAACAACTAGGACCTCGCAGAGTATGCACAAAGATATCATCCGCCAACTCACCATCATCGTCGGACCTAACAATATCTCTACCGCCCAAGCGGAACTGAGTTGCGTCTCCTATGACGGAACTGGTCAAACCTCAATGCCAGAGGCTGTCATCTGGCCGAGCACGGCAGATGAGGTCAGTCGGGTCATGGCCATCGCCCATCGTCAGATGATTCCGGTTGTGGCGCGAGGAGCCGGTTCCGGCATGACAGGCGGAGCAATTCCCACCCACGGCGGGCTGGTAATAGCCATGGCCAGGTTCAATCACATCCTCGAAATCGACCAAGAAAACCAGACCGCCATCGTTGAGCCGGGAGTCGTGACAGGAACCCTTCAGGCCGAAGTTGGGCGCTACGGCCTGTTCTACCCTCCAGACCCTGCCAGCGCAAAATTCTGCACCATCGGCGGCAATGTGGCGGAAGGCGCAGGCGGTCCCAGCGCAGTCAAGTACGGGGTAACCCGTGATTATGTCAAAGGCCTGGAAGTGGTCTTGGCTGACGGGCGCATTATCCACACCGGAGTAAGGACCGACAAGGGTGTCGTCGGCTACGACCTCACCCGTCTCTTTGTCGGCTCAGAGGGAACGTTAGGGATTATCACCAAGATCATCCTCCGACTTATCCCCAAACCAAAAACCAAACAAACTACCCTTGTCCTTCTCGACTCGATGCTTGCTGCCACACGGCTGGTGGCTCAAGTGCTGTCCAATTTCTCTCCGTGCACCCTGGAGTTCATGGATCGCACCGCAATCAGCATCGTTGCCGACAAGTTACCTATGACGCTATCCGCTGGAACCGAGGCCCTGCTGCTGATCGAATTGGATGGCTCAGCAGTGGCTGTAGCCAGCGAAGGGACAGATCTTGCCAGATTCCTATTCGAGCAGTCCGGCGTCCGCCAGGTGACACAGGCCAAGGATAAAAGCGAAGTCGACCGCCTCTGGCTCGCCCGGCGCTCCGTCTCTCCCGCTGCATTTTCCTTGCGGACCCATAAGCTGGGGGAAGACGTTGTCGTGCCACGCACTGCCATCCCCGACCTTGTCGCCTACGCCGAAGAGTTGGCCCGTGAGCTGAAACTGATACTCTTCTGCTTCGGCCATGCCGGGGACGGTAATATCCACATCAACATCATGTACAACCAGGCAGATGACAGGCAGATGACAGCGGCCCACATAGCCAAGAAACGAATCTTTACCAAAGTAATAGCCCTTGGCGGCACCCTATCCGGGGAGCATGGTGTAGGAATAACCAAGTCCGCCTACCTCCCCTTGGAAGTTGATCAGAACACCATTGCCGCCATGAAGTTGATCAAACTAGCGTTGGACCCTGGCAACATCCTCAACCCCGGCAAGATTTTTCCATAAAAGAGTTGACAGCCCCCAGCCAGATCGTCTATAAATTGTACTTTTTGAAAATGAATTCTCAAGCCGCTTTACTCGGCCAAACCAGATCATACTTAAACTTTTAGGAAATGGACCATGATTGAAGTCGATGTCAGAGGCGATATTGAAATCGCCATCCGCCAGCTCAAGAAAAAACTCCAGCTCGATGGGATTAAAAAAGAATTGAAACGCCGTGAGTTCTACGAAAAGCCCAGCGACAAAAAACGCCGCAAACAAGCCGAGGCCAGGCGTAAGGTCAGAAAGGTCGTTTGGCGGATGAAAAACGACTAATTGTATTGATCCTGCAAAGCACCATCGCGGTCGTCATACATGCAGGCTTGAAGGGGTTTGGCTGAAATACCGTTCCTTCAAGCCTGTTTTTTTTGAATTATCGTGACTATGCCGTAAGGACACAGGTTAACGGTAATCAGTTATCGGTTTACGGTTAAAAGAATTATGATTAGTCATAAATCATCGTATGATACTCAATGTCAGTGTGTCCTCACCCATTGGCAGAACCCAATCACCGTCAACTATCAACCGTAAACCGACAACTTGAGCAGTCACCCAAGCGCATCATCTGCAACCCTGCCAAGCCCTGTCTCTTAACAATTGACAACACCCATGGGGTACCCCCCTACCCCGCTCATCCTCTGTCTCGACCGGTTCCTCCTCTTCCTGGCGGCGGAACGGCAGTTAGCGCCCAACACCATAGCTGCCTACCAGGCAGACATGACCTTTTTTTTCAAGCACCTGACCTCCGCCACAATAACTTCGCTTGAGCAGGTCTCTTCCGCTCACCTTCGCGATTTCCTGCACTCCTCCCATCAGGCAGGCCGCTCCGCCCGCAGCAATGCCCGTCGCCTCTCTGCCATTCGCTGTTTTTTTCAATTCCTGCTCTCCCAAGACCTGATTCTGCATGACCCCACAGTGGGAATCGATCTGCCCAAGATCAAACAATCGCTGCCCAAATCGTTAAATTTAAGCGAAGTAGATCTCCTCCTAGCGGCAGCAGACCAGCAAGACCCTCTATCAATCCGCAACGCCGCCATGCTCCACCTTCTCTACGGCACAGGACTACGGGTCTCGGAACTGGTAGGCATGCCGATAGCCGGACTCAATTTAGCCTCTGGATATCTCCGGATTCTCGGCAAAGGAAGCAAAGAACGCCTGGTCCCTTTTGGTGACGAGACGAGGGAGCGGATCTCTCACTATCTCTTAAGCAGCCGCCCACTCATCCTGAAGGTCCGGTCCAGTCGCTTTCTCTTTGTCACCCGCCGCGGGACAGCGATGACCAGACTCCGATTCTGGCAAATCATCCAGAAAGTGTGTCTCCGTCAAGGAATCTTGAAAAAGATCAGCCCACACACCCTCCGCCACTCCTTCGCCACCCATCTCGTCGAAAACGGGGCTGACCTCCGCACCGTCCAAATGATGCTTGGCCACGCCGACATCGCCACCACCCAGATCTACACCCACGTCGATGGCAGCCGCCTAAAGAAAGCCCATAAAAAATTTCACCCCAGGGGGTGAGCTGCCTTAACACCCTGCTGCTCAGGCGCTGCGTCGAAAGTCAGTCCGCCGACCTCAAGATGAATAGCCTGAAAGGGACAAGCCTTGCTGCATGCCAGGCAGGAAATACACTCGGTATCATCCGGCGACTCATTGAAATGGACCCCCATCGGGCAGACTTGGTGACACACCTTGCACTGAGTGCAACGGGCCTCATTCAAACGTAATTTAATCAGCCGGACACGACTGAACAGGGCATAGAAAGCCCCCAAAGGACAAGTGGTCCTGCAAAATGGACGGCTGGACAAGATACTCCACCCAATAAAGGCAATCAAAATAGCAAGCTTCGAATAAAAAAGTGTCCCGATTGCTGATCGCAGACTTGGCTGCAGATAAAGCATCGGCAGACCCGCTTCCAAGGTTCCTGCCGGGCAGAGGACCTTACAGAACCATGGACTACCGATCCCTAAATCATTGACCAGCGACAACGGCATCACGACCACCATCAGCAACAAGATGGCGAACTTAACAAAACGAAGGGCACGGGGAACCCCGAACTTAGGTGAAGGGATCTTATAAAGCAACTCCTGAAAGAGACCAAAAGGGCAAAGCCAACCGCAGACCATCCGCCCGCAAAACCCGCCAATAATGCCCATGGTACCGACCACATAGAGTCCAACAAAATACTGCCCATTGTCCAATGCCATGCGGATCCCGGCCAGCATCTGCTGCAAGGCCCCCAAGGGACAGGCGGTAGATGCCGCCGGACAGGAGTAGCAGTTCAGCCCCGGCGAACAGATCACCTTGAGCGGCCCCTGATAAATTATCTTGGTATAGGGAAATGTCCACGAGCCGTTGGTCAGCAGAAAAGCGATGGCCTGCACCCATTTCCGTATGGCGTCCATCAGCCGATCCCTATACAACTCAGGCAAACTTGCCAGGCCTGTTCCATAACCCGCCCCGGCTCGTTAAGACCAATGCCAACCATTGCCATAAGCAGAAAAAATATGATGGTGATGAATGGGGCTTTGCGGATCGGCAAAGCCTTTTTCCTTCGGGTGGACATACTCTAACCTCCTCTGGGTGGCGCAACCGCAAGGGCAGGCCATACCGCCCCGCAGCTATAAGTAACTAACGAGTTCACTGTCCGCATCCAAGGAAACCTGGGGCAGACCGAACCGTAAAAGATTATACACAATACACCAATCTATGACGAGGGTAATTCAACCATAGAGCATCCGCCATCGTCAAGTGAAAGCACGCGATATCTTCCAGTTCATCCAATCCCGAAAATTCCACATCCCGTTCATCCACACTGTCTGTCGCTTCGCCCACCTGATCCTTAGTCAGACCACCTCAGCCAAACTCATCATCACAACCGATTTTCCCTCGAACAAAAATCAAAAGGCCGTCTCACTCGTTCCCCAGTAAAGAGTACAGCTCGACTACCACCAGGCAAAAAAACCAGTACTGCACCAATATGCCACTATGTATCAGTTATACCAGGTACGCTTCTTGAAAATTTCGATAAATTAAGTATTTAGTTAAAATCATCACCTAATATTTTTTTTCTCCATTT
>VMSU01000163.1 GCA_013792005.1 Desulfobulbaceae bacterium | reverse complement strand
CTATCCACCTTCTGACCCAGAAAGGTGCCGAAGCCCAGAACCGTAACTGTTCAGCAGTGCCGCAGATGCTAGGCATCGGCCTGCGATGTGTGCTTTTCGCACATGAGCAGGCCGATAACAACGCAGATGTGGCACTGCTGGACAGTTACTAATTTTACAGCATACCCATAGGAGGACACTCGATGATTAACAAAGCCATGCTCATTGGCAACCTTGGTGGCAACCCCGAAGTCCGCTACACCCAAGCTGGCACAGCAGTAACCAGTTTTAATCTGGCAACTACTGAGACCTGGACCAAAGACGGTAAAAAAGAAGAGAAGACCGAGTGGCACCGTATCGTCGCCTTTGGCCGCCTCGGCGAAATCTGCGGAGAATACCTCTCCAAAGGCTCCAAGATATACATTGAGGGAAAGATCCAGACAAGGCAATGGGACGACAAGGACGGCAACAAGCGCTACACTACGGAGATCGTGGCACGCGAGATGAAGATGCTCTCCCCCAAAGGAGGCTCTGATCAACAAACCTCATACCGCGAAGAACCGCCTATGCCGGAACCACCGACCATGGGGGAGGATGTGCCTTTTTGAGATACACACTGTCACACCGGGAAGGCCGGGGTCCAGAATCACTTATGTAGCCACCGTAGGTGTGCATGGTTTTTTCATGCGCACCGTTTGGGGATATAAATTACATCCAATCCGCGTGCGCAACAAAAACAGTTGCGCACCCGCTTGCGCCCTAGCCTGATCATACAAAGCATCATCTATGCACACGCAGTGAACAGGGCGTCGAAAGTCGATCTCAAGGATAAGCAGCACCGGCAATTGGCAATGTATATCCTGTTGACATATCCACAATCGACACATATAATAAAGAAAGCTTTTAAACCATATCATCTGGAGGTAACTTTATGCCCTGCGTCCAAACCAAGCTCTTCAAGAGCAACAAAAGTCAGGCTGTTCGTCTCCCCAAGGCAATTGCTTTTCCAGAATCGGTCACCAATATCGAAATTATCGCTATTGGCAATAAACGTATTATTACCCCTGCCAATCAATCATGGGATGATTGGTTTGACTCGCCCGGAGTTTCCCATGACTTTATGGATGAACGGTTACAACCGGATGACCAAGTGAGGGATATCCTGTAATGTTGAAGTACATGCTTGATACCAACATTCTTATTTACACTATGAAAAATCGTCCTACGCAGGTTAGGAAGCACTTCAATCAGCATGCCGGGCAGATGTGTATTTCTTCTATAAGTTTAGGCGAACTGATTTTTGGCGCTGAACATTCATCACAAGTAGAACGGAACCTCGCAGATATTGAAATGCTGATTGCTCTACTTGAAGTATTACCCTTTGGAATCAGGGAAGCGACTCACTTCGGTCGGATTCGCTCTGAGCTATACAGAAGCGGGCAACCAATAGGGCCTTACGACATGATGATTGCCGGACATGCAAGGGCGACCGGTATGATCCTTGTAACAAACAATGAAAAAGAATTCACACGGGTGCCTGGGTTGCTTATAGAAAACTGGTGCGTTGACTAGCGCTATATGTGTAGCTGTAAGCTGTATGATTACAAGACCTGCCCCCAAAGACACACGAGACATACTCACCTTTTTTTGTTAGAAATTTACCATTCCACATACTCTCTACCCGTCTCACTCAGGCTCACACCCTGTAGACAACCGCAGCTTCTCACAACCTGCCCAATTAGCTTGGTAAATCCCATTCCGCACATACCGATGAAAGCTTGAGTACTCCCATTCCGATGGCGCTTGCGAATAGCCATGCTTTACCGGATTATAATGGATGTAATCGATATGCCGTTCAAAATCCCGATCATCACGAATCCGATGCTCCCAATATCGACGTTGCCAAAATGTTAGCTCTCGACGCGAAGTTTTAGAATCAGTCATCAGACAATCGTTATAATACGACCCCTTCAACGCTTTACTTGTCCGACGTTTTATCAAATTCCAGCGGGTAGCAAAATCAGCATCCCCTTCCGGTAGAGACCAGATACAGTGCAGATGATCGGGCAGTAACACCCAAGAATCAATCCGAAACGGCCAATTCTTCCTGGTTTCCATAATAGCCTTTCGTAAAGCCAAACGAACCGGCTCATCACAAAGAAAACGTTGTCTTTTATATGTAACAACCGTGAAAAACCAGGTTGCCCCTGGGGTATTATCGCGCCGATATTGTGACATTTATACGCTCCGCATCATGGCATGATTTAAGGCAGACAGCAAATCATACCACACAACGCAAAAACGCCCGAACCGTTATTTCACGATCCGGGCGTTTCGTAGCCACCGTAGGGTGTGCATGGTTTTTTCATGCGCACCATTTTGGATTTTTAATTACCACCAATCCGCGTGCGCAACAACAGAAGTTGCGCACCCTACCACAGGGGTATTATCGCGCCGATATTGTGACATTTATACGCCCCGTATCATGACAGGATTTAAGACAGACAGCAAATCATACCACACAACGCAAAAACGCCCGGATCGTTATTTTACGATCCAGGCGTTTCGTTGCCACCGTAGCCACCGTAGGGTGTGCATGTTTTTTTCATGCGCACCTTTTTGGGTTATAAATTACCACCCATCCGCGTGCGCAACAAAAACAGTTGCGCACCCTACCCGGCTACCCGGCTACCCGGCTTAGACCTTCTTAGCAGCCTTGTTGCGGCGACGAGCACCAGCCAAGCCAACCAAACCGGTGCCAAGCAGCAACATTGTTGCCGGCTCAGGGACAGGCGTATTGGTTATATCCCCACTATTAATCCGTGTGCTCGTAAAAGCGGCTCCGTCTGCAACAAAAACTGCAGCAAAACTGAGATTAAAATTACCTGAATATTGCATCTGATTACCATTTGAATCAGTCGTAGGAAGCCCGTACAAATCGAGAAGATCTGGATTTTTATAATCAGTAAAGGCTGCTCCTGCTATGTGGAACACACCACTGAGATGGTCTACTTCGGCGACACCAAAATTACCTTGCAACAAGGTTCCAGTGATATCAGTACCATCAACCAAACCATTGTTATTCAGATCAACTGTTCCTACTACACTGATTGATGAATTTGGACTTCCACCCCACTCCCAGGTACCTGTTAAAGCCCCAGTGGAGAAATTCAACAGACCATTTAAGACCTTAAATATGATTCCGTTATTTATTACAGTGTCGAGTCCAACTACCTCGTCAACGGAAATGCCAGATCCAACCAAAGGGGCATTGCCACCACTATAAGAAATAGATCCTGTCGATGGGGCAATTACACCAAAATCAAGCGTCGGTATCGCCATCGCAGTACCCGCCACCAGCAATGACCCAACAAAGGTCATAGCTAAACTTTTTACCAATGTTTTTTTCATTTTTGTTCTCCCTTACGTGTTTAATCTTAGTTCCTGGCCGAAAAATATCCTGCCAAAGCCTAATTTATTAACGATTACCATCCTAACTACTCTGTTAGTACTTCTTAGCATCAAGCTAATGCACAGACCATGCCACCGCACACCATCCTGTGGTCACAGAGCCACTCCTTCATATTATACTATTTAAAATCAGCATCATAACCCATAATTTATCAAAATATTGCCACCATTTCCTCGAATAGTCTGGCACCTTTTTTTCTCTAAAACCTCTCACACCATCCACTCTCCCTGCATCCAGACCTATAACCCGGAACCACGACCGCCTATCCGGAAATTATAGTTATATGTACCAATATCAATTAATTGCCATCGAAGGTTCCGACACAGAAACCATATTACAGAATTGGGTAGAGTAGAGCACTGATTCAAGCTGGCTGCCGGGTCTTTCATCGTACAGGAGTACAGAATTGGGGTCAGGTCTTGCAATCACACAACGATTGCGCTAAGTAAATATCCACCGGCAAAGCCGGTGGCTTTAAAAACCGTGGACCGCTCAAAGCGGTATGTTAAAAAGATTTCCTGACCACCATTCGGTGGTCAACCAGCCTCATCGTTCTTTGAATAGCGATAGCTGCTCAATACGCTGGTCTTCCTTGTCTTGCTCTTTGATATAGTTCCGAACTAACTCTTCGTCTGCACCCACTGTTGACACGAAATATCCTCGTGCCCAAAAATGCATCCCGATATAGTTCTTTCTCTGACCGAGACAAGTCCGTGCGATGTGAATTGCACTTTTCCCCTTTATATGTATCCGACTACTTGCGCCGCCTTACACTTGGGGGGTATCGATATCAACATGTGGACATGATCTGGTTGCAGATGGCCTTCCAATACCTTGCTCTCGTTCTGACGAGCAAGTTCGTGAAAGACCTCTCCCAGATTCTTTCGTAGTTGACCGTACAGCATTTTACGCCGACATTTTGGCATCCAAACTACATGGTAATTGCAATCCCACTTCGCGTGGCTTAAAGATTGTGTGTCGTTCATCGAAGCCTCCCTTCTCGTGACTTTGAGAGGTCCACGAGTTTGGATGCTTCGATATGATTCCGGAACTGTCAAACTTTTGTTGTCCACCAGCAAAGCCGATGGTTTACCTTAAGGAAATTGTAACTGTCCAGCAGTGCCATATCTGCGTTGTTATCGGCCTGCTCATGTGCGAAAAGCACACATCGCAGGCCGATGCCTAGCATCTGCGGCACTGCTGAACAGTTACGGTTCTGGGCTTCGGCACCTTTCTGGGTCAGAAGGTGGATAGTTACAGGAAATTAAACACATGGCAAGACATGAGGCGGCTTATCAAAAAGCTGCGTAATTTTTTGTCCGGAAAAGTCTTGCCAGATCAGTTTACGATGCACAGGGAACCCGTTACACACACATTCGGATTAGATGTGATTTGACTGAATCAGTGTGTTTTTTCTGTGTTGATTAAAATGTTGGAATTGAATATAGTCACGCCAATTCTGTAGCGGGTTTGAAGGTGGTTTGCTGTAATGGATTTGTAATGGAATAGGGGTGGTTTTAGCACTTTTTTAGCCTTATTTGATAATCATTACCAATCAGTGAAATACCCTGAATCCCTTAGAAACATTGATGATAAGCAGTTTGCCCCCGTAGCTCAGGGGATAGAGCACAGGATTCCTAATCCTGGAGTCGTACGTTCGAATCGTATCGGGGGCACCAATAACACCAAGGGGATACAGCTATTAGGCTGTATCCCCTTTTTCGTTTGTGTGAGAATCTGTGTGAAACTCTTGTCTTGCACCTTCGTAAACGGCCATTGCGAGTTTTTCTGAATCTCACATCAATAAGGGGTCAGGTGCACAGGGTGGACAAACCCAGCGTGTGGGAGTTTTTGACTGGGCAGATGCTCCTGGGATCAGAGGTATTCATAAGCCACATGCAAGCCTTGCCAGCGACCGTTTCCCCTGGATCATTTTGTTAACCAGCCTCCTCACGAAATGAAATCAAAAAAGTTCATGTCTAAAGTTAAAGTTTACGTTAAAGTTATTGCACGATCCACCGATACGCTTGATAACAACAGGCTGGCGCAGCCAACCTGTCCCCCGCAAACCTCTTTTACTGCAGGTGTGGATCATGACAACAATGCGCATCAAAGACATCAGCGAACAACTTAACGTCCCGGTCTCAACCATCCGCCACTGGCAGCGTGAATTTGCCGAACTAATCACGCCCCAGCGGACCAACGGCGGTCAGCGCCGTTATTCAGAAGACGATCTCGCCCAGTTTGCCCGGATCAAATCTCTGGTATATGGCGAAGGCTTGTCCCTGGCCGCAGCCAAGCTGAGCCTTCAGGCAGGAACGCTATCGAAAGACGATATCGACTGGTCACAACAGACCATTCTGATCACTGGCGGAACCGGGTCGTTTGGCAAGCATTTCTGTCGGATGATGCTGGACCACTACAATCCCAAAGCCATCCGCATCTACAGCCGTGACGAGTTAAAACAACATGATATGCGCATGGAATTCAACGACGACCAACGCCTGCGTTTTCTGATTGGCGACGTCCGGGACGCTGACCGCCTGCGCCGCGCCATGGAAGGGGTAGACATAGCAGTGCACGCCGCCGCTTTGAAACAGGTCCCTGCCTGCGAGTACAACCCCTTCGAGGCAGTGAAAACCAATGTCCACGGAGCGCAAAACGTCATCAACGCCGCCATCGACGCGCGCGTCAAAAAGGTTATCGCCCTATCCACAGACAAGGCAGTCAACCCGGTTAACCTCTATGGCGCCACCAAGCTCTGCTCGGACAAGCTATTCACCCAAGGCAACTCCTACGCAGGCGAAGGACGCACCCGCTTCGCCTGCGTCCGCTACGGCAATGTCATCGGCAGCCGGGGCAGTGTCATCCCGGTCTTTCTTAAACAAAAAGAGAGTGGCCGGATTACGGTCACCGACCCGCGCATGACCCGCTTCTGGATCACTCTGGACCAGGCCGTGGAGTTGGTGCTGAAGGGATTCAAGTACATGGAGGGAGGAGAGATCTTCGTACCGCAGATCCCCAGCATGCGGATCATGGATCTAGCTAGTGCTATTGCCCCTGAGTGCGCCATCGACCAGATCGGCATCCGTCCTGGTGAAAAACTGCACGAAGCCCTTACCGGCGAGGACGAAGGCCGCAATGCGATACAGTACAAAGGTATGTACGTGCTCCTGCCCAACTACCCATGGTGGGATCGCAAGAACTATATTGAGGCCGTCAAGATGCCGGAAGGGTTTATCTACACCAGCGACCTGAACGAGGAGTGGATGAGTGTGGATGAGCTGCGCGCAATCGTCTACGGCCCCGCCGCCAAGATCGAAAAAAAGCGTTTGGCAGCTAACGGTTAGACGGCGCGCCCCCCATGACTCAATCCCCAAACAACACCCAGCGCCTCGACTTCCTCCCCTATGGACGTCAGGTCATCAGCGAGGTCGACATCGAAGCCGTTGTCGCAACCCTACGCTCATCCTGGCTAACCACCGGTCCTCGCGTCGGAGATTTTGAAGATGCCGTAGCAAGTTTTTGTGGCGCAGCTCACGGAGTGGCCGTGTCCAGCGGCACCGCAGCCCTGCACACAGCCATGGCCGCGATCGGCATTGGTCCGGGAGATGAAGTAATCGTCCCCGCGATCACCTTTGCCGCCACCGCCAATGCCGTAATTTACCAAGGCGGCGCCCCGGTGTTTGCCGATGTTGAAGCGGACACTTTGTTAATTGACCCGGAATCCGTGACCGCCCTCATAACCAAACAGACCAAGGCCATTGTGGCAGTTGATTATGCGGGACAACCATGCAACTATCCAGCGCTCAGTGCCATTGCCAAGCAACACAACCTCTGGCTGGTGGCAGACGCCTGTCACTCACTAGGGGCCGAACACATCGGTAAAAAAGTCGGAACGCTTGCCGATTGCACCATCTTCAGCTTCCATCCAGTCAAACACATCACCACCGGCGAAGGCGGCATGGTAGTCACTGACAGCCCAATCCTGGCCGAGGCGATGCGGAGATTTCGCAACCACGGCATCAGCACCGATCACCGCCAGCGAGAGGCGATCAACACCTGGCAGTATGAGATGACCGAACTAGGCTACAATTATCGGATCACCGACTTTCAGTGTGCCTTAGGGCTCTCTCAACTGACTCAACTGCCCACCTTCCTTACCCGACGCCGTCACATCGCCTGTCAATACAATGCGGCCTTTACCGGATCACGCTCCATCCACCCCCTGGCCGTACGTCCTAATGCAGCATCAGCATGGCATCTCTATGTAGTGCGACTGACAGGCGGCATTGACAGGGAAGCAGCATTTCTGCAACTTCGGGAGCGCAGCATCGGTGTCAATGTCCACTACCTCCCTGTCTATCTTCACCCCTTTTACCAGAATCGCTTCGGGACAGGACAAGGCCTGTGTCCAATTGCGGAGGCGGCTTATAAGGTCATCCTCTCCCTGCCAATCTGGCCGGGAATGGATGATTCCCATACCAAACGGGTGATCCATGAACTCGAACAATTCCAGGAGCGGCCATGACTAGCCAGCCTCGCCTGCTGGTGTTCCGTGCCGATGCCGACACCAGAACCGGCGCCGGACACATCATGCGAGGTCTGGCACTCGCCCAGGAGTGGCAAAGCCATGGCGGCGAGGTGGTATTCGTGGGACACATCAGCGGCGCACCTCTCCGTGAATGGATCAAGTCAGAAGGCTTTAAACTCTTCGCTATCGACTCCCCCTACCCAGACCTGCAAGATCTGACCACCTTCCTGCCTTGGCTCCACGAGCGTCAAGGCACACCAGGCTGGGTAGTTCTGGATGGCTACCACTTCGACACGAACTATCACCAGGCGCTCCGCGCCGCAGGATGGCCGCTTCTCATCATTGACGACTACGGCAACCTTCCAGCATATCACGCCGATATCATCGTTAACCCCAACGCCTATGCCGATAAGATTCACTACCATACTCAGGATCAGACCTTGATCCTAGGAGGGGCGCGCTTTGCCATGCTACGAAAAGAATTCAAACAGGCCCTCGATAACAAGAATCCCACTGCCAACGAGAGAGTCAGCCAGAAAAAATTTCATATCCTGGTCACCATGGGTGGCTCCGACCCAGACAATATCACACAAAAAACGATTGACGCCATCCACTTCATGGGCAGAAGCGACCTGGCAATCAAGATCATCGTCGGGCCACTGAATCCACATCGTCATTCATTAGAAAGTAACTTACGAAACGCCACCTCCGATGCCGAAATTCTCGCCCCGGTGACGGACATGGCAACTCTCATGCGTTGGGCAGATCTGGCATTCAGCGCAGCCGGATCTACTTGCTGGGAGCTAGCCGCCCTTGGGGTGCCAGTGGTTACAACAATATTAGCCACCAACCAAGAACGGGTGGCAACCTCGCTTGCCACCCGTGGCGTGGCGGTCAACCTTGGCTGGCACCATGCGTGGCAGGTGAATCACGCAGCCCAAATATTAACTAACCTCTTGAACGATCCTCAAAAACGACAATCGATGAGAAACAAAGGACAACAATTAATTGACGGACAGGGATGTAAACGATTGACTCGATCACTGCAAGGGTATCACTTCTCCTTACGCCGGGCCTCCGAGAACGACTGCCAACTCGTTTTTCACTGGGCCAACGATCAAATAACCCGCTCAGCCTCCTTTTCACCAAAACCAATCCCCTGGCAGGAGCATTGCCGCTGGTTTGCAGACCAACTAGCCGATAAAGACCTTCTTTTTTATATCGCTATCACCCCGGACAAAACACCCATGGCCCAAGCCCGCTTCAACTTAACCGGCCACGATAAAGCTACTATTTCAGTCAGCCTGGCCCCTGAATTTCGCAACTCAGGTCTCGGCACCCGCCTGATTCGACTGACCTGCAATCAAGCCATCAAAGAACGAAATATCCGAACAATCCGCGCCTTGGTCAAACACGACAACCCAGCATCGTTACACGCCTTTGCCTCGGCCGGTTTCCATCATCGCGGCACCGTCGAAATCTCCGGACAGCACGCAGTGGCCATGGACTACACCTTGGAGGGGGCCGCATGATTCCCTCCATCGCGATACAGGGCAGAGCCATCGGCCCTGGCCACCCAGTGTACATTATCGCCGAGATGAGTGCCAATCATGACCAAAACTTCCACCAAGCGCTCAAGATCATAGAAGCAGCAAGGGAGGCAGGGGCGGACGCTGTCAAACTCCAAACCTATACCCCAGACACCCTGACCATCGCCTGCAACAAGGAACCATTTCAGATCAAGGGTACCGCCTGGCAGGGCAGAAATCTCCACGACCTCTACCTGGAGGCGTTCACCCCCTGGGAGTGGCAGCCAAGACTTATCGCTGCCGCTGCCACGATGGGATTGCACTGTTTTTCTACCCCGTTTGACGACAGCGCTGTTGATTTTCTTGAGACCATCGGAGTTCCAGCACACAAGGTCGCATCCTTCGAACTGGTCGACCTGCCACTGCTGCGCACCATTGCCGCCACCGGCAGGCCAGTGCTCGTATCAACCGGCATGGCAACACTTGCCGAAATCGACGAGGCGGTAACCACTTTGCGCCAAGGAGGCTGCAAGGAAATCGCCCTCCTGAAATGCACCAGCGCTTACCCTGCCTCTCCAGCGGCCATGAACCTCCGCACCATCCCCCATCTTGCTCAAGCATTTGGCGTTGTCACCGGCCTTTCCGATCACACGCTAGGCCTTGCCGTCCCGGTAACAGCTGTCGCCCTGGGCGCCTCAATCATTGAAAAGCATCTGACCCTGTCCCGCAACGTCTCCGGCCCTGATAACAGTTTTTCCCTGGAACCCGCCGAATTTAAAGCCATGGTATCGGCAGTGCGCGAGGCCGAGCAAGCTTTGGGCACAATAAGTTATAGCATCACCGAGCAGGAAGATTCCAGCCGAGCATTCCGACGCTCGTTATTCGTGGTGCGGGATATCAAGGCTGGCGAGGTCTTCACCCCAGATAACCTCCGGTCGATCCGCCCTGGGCACGGCCTCCATCCACGGTATCTGAACTTAACCCTGGGGCGCAAGGCAACACTAGATATCGATCGGGGCACCCCACTTGACTGGCGCTATATCGGCGAGGCGCTGAGATGAAGGTTGCTATCATTCCCGCCAGAGGGGGCAGTAAACGGATACCCGGCAAAAACATCAAACCGTTCGCAGGCAAGCCCATCATCGCCTACTCCATTGAGGCAGCCCTGACCTCGTCTCTTTTTGATCGAGTGATCGTCTCCACCGATTCTCAAGAAATTGCTGCCATCGCCCGTGTCCATGGCGCAGAAACCCCCTTTGTCAGACCGGATGAGTTAGCCGATGACTTTACTACCACCGCCGATGTCCTCCTGCATGCCCTGAACTGGCTCACCGCCCAGCAATCCCCTCCGTCTCAGATCTGCTGCCTTTACGCCACGGCCCCATTTGTCCAGCCACGTTATCTCAAGCAAGGGCTGGATCTCCTGCTGACAAGCAAAGCCGCCTCGGTATTCTCAGTGACCTCCTATCCAGCCTCCATTTACCGGGCCTTAAAACAAGAACCCGATGGCCGTTTGGCCATGGTCTGGCCGGAATACGAACTGACCCGGTCCAACGACCTGCCAGAGACCTTCCATGATGCTGGACAATTTTACTGGCTCGACGCGCCACGTTTCATGAATGAAAAAATAATTTATAATCACGACTCCCGGCCGGTGATACTGCCTCGCTTTCTGACGCAGGACATCGATACCCCTGAAGACTGGGTAACTGCCGAAGCCATGCATCAAACATTACAAAAACTTGGCGCAATCTAACCAGGCAACCGTCAGCAGTATAAACATAAATCGCCGCTTGGTATCGAGCCCCTAGCACACACAACCAGACCAACTCAAGTCCCAGCATCAGGAGACTACAATGACCGTCTTTCAAACAGAGCAGGAAACTTTCTGGGCCGGAGAGTTCGGCGACCACTACATCGGGCGCAATCCCACCGCCAAAGAGATGGGGGCCCGCCTAGCCCTTTTCGCCAAGATCATGGCACGAACGAACGGGGTTACCTCTGCTATTGAATTCGGGGCCAATATCGGCAACAATCTCAAAGTCATAGCACAGATGTTTCCCGCCATGGCTCTGGCCGCCGTCGAGATCAACGATAAAGCGGTAGAGTCCCTGCAGGAATGGGGCAAGGCCCATGTCCACCACTCCTCAATCCTCGATTTCGAGCCTCCCAGACAGTATGACTTCTCTTTCGTTTCCGGGGTCCTCATCCATATCAACCCGGAGATGCTGCCACGGGTCTATGACCTCCTCTTCCAAGCCAGCAGCCGCTACCTATGCTGCATCGAATACTACAACCCATCACCGGTAGAAATCAGCTATCGCGGGCACAGCGGCAAACTATTCAAACGTGATTTCGCCGGAGAAATCCTGGATCGTTTCCCAAGTTTACATCTGATCGGCTATGGCTTCACTTATCATCGAGACCCTAATTTTCCTCTGGATGACCTCACCTGGTTCCTAATGGAGAAACGATGATCCCTCTCTGCTTTCCCCAAGAGATCGCCATCCGCTGTGATAATGGTTCCGAACTCCGTTTGCTGGCTGCTAATCCAGCCGAACAAACGAATGACCACAGAGTTGACCCGAGCCGAATCTATCTCGCACTTGAAGAAACATTGACCAACATTAAGCGACTCTGCATAAATTCCGGGCTTCCTCAACCTATCGTTCTTCCTCGTGAAACGCTGAATAATTACTCATCACACCCTCTCCCTCTCCGCACATTTCTTGAGCAGCCCCAAAAAGCGGCACCTGCCAAAATCTCCATCTGCCTGATCAATGGCGGAGGAGGTGGGCTGGGTGATGGCATCATGTTCGCCCCAGCGCTCGATATCCTTCTTAGCAGATTGCGAGACATGTCAATTGAAGACATTCGCCTAACCCTATGCACTCTTCTGCCAGGCAGGACATCGAGTATCTTAGGGAACATCCCAGGGGTTCGAATTGCGGCCATGCCTGTGCCTCTGACGGATTTCCTGGCCCACGATACCTATGCCGACTTTTCCGGAATGCTCACTGACCCGACATTCAACACCACCCACATGACGGACCTTATCCTGGAACGCTTGGGCATTGATCCCCTGACTATCCCTCCTGCCGCGAAAGAACCTTTTCTCAATACCAACAGCCCCTCTTTCCCCATTGTAGATGCGGCTCTGGCGCAAGCACGGGCCAAAGCCAACGGCAAACCCCTGGTGGCGGCAATCTTTATCAGCTCATACACCCGGACTATGCCAGAAGCTCAATTTGCAGCATTAACAAAAAAACTTGCCACCCACTATCAACCGGCAATAATTTTTCCAGAAGGATTTGAATCCCATACCTTTATTGAGCGCCACAACCTTACCGGCATTGTGAGCGACCTTTCCGCCGCCTCACCGACCTTTGATCATTACTTTGCTCTACTTGCGGGTGTCGATGCAATCGTCTCTGTTGACACTTCAGCAGTCCATATCGGCGCTGCATTTAAAAAACCCACCGTGGCCCTCTTCAACAGCATCCGGCTTGACACCCGCATCACTTACAGCCCCACGGTACAAGGAATCCAGCTCTCCTTTGAAGGTAAGCAATGCCACGCACCATGCGGACTTTCCAAGGCAAGGGCATACATAGAAGGAAAGCTGGCAAATGACCAGCCGTTCCGACTTGAGTGCGGCTATGCCTGTGATGAGGCCATCGACAGGGAACAGATCTTGCTTGATGCCATCACCGCAGCCCAATCTCTCCCTGCCCACCGCCAAACTCCCCCAGATCTCGAGACAATACGCCAATCAATGGCAACCCGCCTGCATGAACATCTCGCCCCCTGCTGGGACACCCTCGACCCCACGGTAGTCGAATTGGCATTACAACAAATTATTACCAGGAGCACCAAGGAGTCTGGCCGCCTCTGCCCTGCCTGCAAGACCTACGCTCTCCACCCCAGGATCGGTCGCTACTGGGGTGTCGATCACTACCACTGCCAAACCTGCGAGGCCACTTTCACCGACACGCACAATTTGCCAGCCAAGTCATACAGGAAAAACTTGCCGCCCCATCTGCCCACAACACAGTTTCCAGCTGTACCGCTTATTCCTTCATTACTCCCTATCAATGGGACATTGCTCTTGGCCAGTGGCAGTGACGACTCATGGGATGAAACGACATGGGCTCATTTTTTTGGCGCAAAAAGCATTGACGATTATTCACACCTGCTCTGGGACCGCCGACCTCAAAACGCTGGGCTCAATCCTCCCCCTACGGGAATCTACGATGCAGTTATTTCCCTCTGTCACATGGACAATGAGCAAGACCCGGACACCCTGGTGTCAACCCTGCTTTCACATCTCAAAAGGGGTGGACTGTTGATCATGCCAGCTCGCAACAGTCAATATCTCGGACATCCTGTCAACAATCCCCAAGGTGCATCACAAGGTCAACCAAGAGTCGGCTGGAAGCGAAAGACGCTATCAACCATTCTTAAACGCCACGGTCTTGAAGAAATCTGGACCGGCACAACACCCGTGACATGGCAAAACATCGAAACCTCCACCGGTGAATTCCCAGCTCTCACCATCATACCACCAGGGCATGAGAACCTGACCGTTAAAGTCGCGGGGCATGAGATTACCAGCCTCATCTCTCAATACTTGGCCCATGTCTTGCAGTCAATTCACGACCATGGGCAATATTGGCTCTGTTGTGCCCGAAAAACCATTGAGGAATAAATCAGATGTGGGAACAAAGCAAGGCAGCAAAAAGAAGGGTCACCATTCCCGCTTTCCATAACCGCTATTTCGTGGGTCATGGCATTGATATCGGCGGCAAGCCGGACCCGTTAGGTCAATACTCCGGTTTTTTTGCCCGCATGCAATCTGCCCTCACCTGGGACATTGATGACGGAGATGCCCAGTACATGACAGGTGTTAGTGATGAGGCTTTCGATTTTCTACATGCCAGTCATTGCCTGGAGCACATGGTTGATGTCCGGGTAGCGCTTGCCAACTGGATTCGGATAGTCAAACCCGGCGGCTTCCTAGTCATCACCGTACCGGACGAAGACCTCTATGAGATGGGCAACTGGCCAAGCCGATTCAACTCGGACCATAAATGGACCTTTACCATCATAAAAGACCAGAGTTGGTCGCCACGTTCCATCAACATCCTGGACCTACTTCAAGAGGCAAAGGGCATGATTGTGGTAGAAAAAATCGAACTGCTCCGTGACTTTTACCGCGATACCTGGAGGGCTGATCAAATTGACCAAACCATGACGCCAGTCGCTGAATGTGCGATTGAAATCATTCTTCAAAAAAAGTGATTGGCAAGCATGACAATCTCGCAAAAAGTCCGGGGATGGCTAAGCAAAAGGTGCGATATACAAGGCGCGGGGTGTGTTTTGTGAGTGAGGCCATACATATGGTATGCCGAACGAGCAAAACCGCCACGCAACGCAGTAGATCGAACTTTTTGCGACGCCATCAAGCATATTATTATGCCAAGAGATTGCCACAACCAGAGCAGCTCGGGATTCGCTAACGCTCTGAAGAAAAACACCCCTGTCCCTAAAAACCCTGTCGGAGGATCACAATGATAAGCATTAGCGGAAATACGATAAAAACAATAATTAAAGAGTCCCTGCTGCACGAACACGTTGACCCTCAAGTAGCGGAGTATGTCGCCGAAGGCCTAGTCTCCACCTCCCTGCGCGGCGTCAATTCGCATGGCATCCGATTAATTCATCACTATTTAGCCGCGCTCAAGGCAGGACGAGTCAATCCCAAGCCGAGTTACAAAATCGAAAAACGTCTGCCCACCGTGGCCATACTGGACGCTGACGACACCTTCGGCCATGCTGCCGGCATGGAAGCAGCCAAATTGGCCATCGAAATGGCCAACGAATATGGCTCTGGTAATGTGGCAGTGAAAAATTCCACCCATTACGGAGCTGCCGCCTATTTTGCACTGGAGATCGCTGCCAATGACATGATCGGCACAAGCTATACCCATGCCGATTCCTTAATTATCCCCACCAACAGTAAGCGGAGCTTCCTGGGGAACAACCCTGTCTGTTTCGCCGCCCCGGTGGCTGGAGAGGGGCCTTTCTGCCTTGACATGGCAACAAGCCTGATCACCTTCAACGAGGTTCGCCGCCTTCGCGAAATCAATGGCACCACTCCGAAAGGAGTAGGAGCAGACAAGGACGGGAATCCAACAACGAATCCTCACGAAATCACCATGCTGCTGCCGGTAGGAGGCCACAAAGGCTACGGACTGTCACTGATGGTCGAGATCCTCTGCAGCACCCTTACCGGAATGCCCTTTGGACCGCACATTTCAAAAATGTTCGTCAATCTCGAAAAGAAACGTCATCTAGGTCATTTTGTCAGCGCCATGAGCATTGAAGGCTTCGGCGAAGCCGGCGCATTCAAATTACGGCTCCGGCAAATGCTTGACGAGTTACGTGCCGAGCCCCCCCTTGACCAGGAAACCCCTGTGATGGTGGCCGGAGATCCTGAGAAAAAATCCTTTGCTATCAGAAGCCGGGATGGTATTCCGATAACAGAACAAGAGCTTGCCCAGTTCCAGGCTTTAAATAAGACCTATGGCCTGGGAATGACACTATGACCACAGACCAGCGATTGACCCGGATCGCCATGATCCCGGCCCGCATCGGCAGTACCCGACTGCCGATGAAGAATCTGGCCCTGATCGACGGCGAACCAATGATCTCCTACGCCATCAAAGCCGCCAAAAATTCCGGTGTCTTCGATAAGGTAGTAGTCAACGCCGACGCCCCGGTTTTCGCCAAAATCGCCGAGCGATACGGGGTAGACTTCTATCAGCGCCCGGAATACTTGGGCAGCTCAACCACTAAGTCGGACGATGTTGTCCGAGATTTCATGATCAACAACCCGTCTGACATCCTGGCCTGGGTCAACCCAACCTCGCCACTGCAGAGATCGAGTGAAGTCCGGCAGGTGGTTAGCCACTTCGACCACGAGGCCCTGGACACACTGATCACAGTCAGCAACGAACAAGTCCATACCAATTTCAAAGGGCACCCTTTAAACTACACAAAAACAGGACTTTTCGCCCAAACCCAAGACCTTGCCCCAGTGCAACTCTTTGTCTATTCGGTCATGATGTGGCGCACCGCACCGTTCCTGGAGACCTACGGGCAACAGGGGCACGCCTTCTTCGTCGGCAAGGTAGGGTTTTTCCCGGTCGATAAACTGTCCGCTATCATCATCAAACGAGAGGAGGATTTACGGCTCGCCGAATTCGTAATCAAAACCATGAGGGTAAATCAAGATTCACCACTACGTTACGACCCGCTGGCCAAAGAGGCCCGCCATGGGTAAAACACCCGGCATCGGCATCGACATTGTAGTGGTCGGAGCCGGCATGTATGTGTGCGGAAAAGGCACCGACGGTCACGGCACCATCCTGCCGGCCCTGTTCGAGGCCCATCGCCTTGGCCTCGTGAACAGCATCCTGATTTCCTCAACCAGCAGGAGCAGCGCGGAACAGGCCCTGGTCAAGGCAAAGGAACTCAGCGCCATCATGGGCGTTACTCCACCGGTACTGGCAGTTCCTCACGAAACGGCGGCCCCTGATCCGAAATCTTACCAACAACTGTTGACCAACTCCCCAAGACTCAAAGCCGCGATCGTTTCGGTGCCGGATGAACACCACTTTCCTATTGCCCGCGATCTTATCGAGCATGGCCTCCACACCCTGGTGGTAAAACCTCTGGCCGCAAGTGTCAAACAAGTCCGCAATCTCATCGCTTTGACTGAGAAACACGCGGTGTACGGGGCTGT
Organism: Desulfobulbaceae bacterium; assembly: GCA_013792005.1. Classification (NCBI taxonomy): domain Bacteria; kingdom Pseudomonadati; phylum Thermodesulfobacteriota; class Desulfobulbia; order Desulfobulbales; family Desulfobulbaceae; species Desulfobulbaceae bacterium. Next base: position 7,642 of record VMSU01000163.1, on the reverse strand, counting down.
GGAGTATCACAAACGATTCGACGAGTCCAACCTCAAGCTCCTCACCCTGATCCGCCAAGGTAATCTGGGCCGCTTGCTCAATTTTTCGATCAACTACAGCCAACGCAAGCTGATCCCCACCACAGCTTTCCGGTCATGGGTAGAGACCACCGATATCTTTCAATACCTAGGCGTTCATTACGTCGATCTCATCCACTTCCTGACACAAGCCCAACCCCGGCGGGTCATGGCAATCGGCGCAAAAAAGCACCTAACCTCCCAAGGCATCGACACCTGGGACACCATCCAGACCCTGATCGAATGGCGGGATGACACCGGAGAAGATTTCACCTCCTCTCACCTCACCGGCTGGGTGGACCCGGACAACACCAGTGCCATGAGCGACCAGCGCCTGGAAGTGATTGGCACCAAAGGTTGCTACCGAAGCGACCAAAAACATCGAGGCGTTGAGTTCGTCACCGACGAAGCCGGCATCGAGGTAATCAACCCGTACTTCACCCAGTTCTATCCCAACCCCGATGACACAGGGATGAGCGCATCAGGTTATGGCCCGCAGAGTATCATCCAGTTTGTGAACGACTGCAAGGCAATCGTCGATGGTAGGAGAACGTCCTCCTCGCTTGCCGGACTCCGGGCCACCTTTGCCTCCTCCATCCCCGTGGCCCAAGTTATTGAGGCCAATAAAAAAAGCTTAACAAACGGTAATCGCTGGATCGATATCGAGCCAATTACATAAGGAAGCCCATACTATGAAAGCCTCCATCATCATCCGCACCAAGAACGAGGAACGCTGGATCACCTCCTGCTTAAACGCTGTCTTCGCCCAAAACTACCAAGACTTCGAGGTCATCATCGTCGACAACCAGAGCACCGATTCGACCTTGGCAAAAGTCGATCAGTTCCCGGTCAAGAAAGTGGTGCACTGCACTGAATATTTACCCGGAAAGTCGCTGAACATTGGCATTGCCGAGGCGAGCGGCGAGTTTGTGGTCTGCCTCTCCGGCCATTGCATCCCTACCAACGACCAATGGCTCAGCAACCTGCTTCGAAATATGGCCGACCCAAATATCGCCGGGGTCTACGGACGCCAAGAGCCACTCTCTTTCACCCCCCCCGGAGACAAGCGTGATTTAATGATTGTTTTCGGCCCGGAACGTAAGGTGCAGCGCAAGGACTCCTTCTTCCATAATGCCAACTCCATGGTCCGAAAATCGGTTCTTGACCAAATTCCCTTCGACGATAAGATAACAAATATCGAAGACCGGGTATGGGCGCAGCAAGTCCTGCAGCAGGGCCACGCCATCATCTACGAACCAGAAGCCAGCGTGTATCACTGGCACGGCATCCACCAAGACGGCAATATCGAGCGTTGCCAGAACGTGGTCCGAATCCTGGAGAGTCTGGACAGTCGGGTATTCGATGCCAGCCATCGTTTAAGCCTGGAGCACCTCAACATCGTGGCCATGATTCCAATCAAGGGCTCATCCAAGCGCCTGGGCGGGGCGCCACTGCTCGAATATACGATTAACAGCGCCCTGCAATCACGCTACATCTCCTCGGTCGTGGTCTCGGCAGATAACAAAGAGACAGCAAAAAGCGCTCTGTCGATGGGAGCACATCATGCCATCCTGCGCGACACCTCTCTCTCTCAAGACTATGTAGGACTGGAGAAAGTCTACCGCTACACCCTGGAACAGCTTGCCGCCAAAGATAACCACCCTGACGTCCTGGTCCTTCTTGAGATCACCTATCCCTTCCGGGAAAAGCCACTTATCGACGATATGATCGACAAACTGGTGGCAGAAGGACTCGACTCCGTGCTCCCGGCTAAAATTGAGAACAACCCCATCTGGATCGAGGAAGAAAAAGGGATACGCCGGATAGATGAAGGCTTCATCCCCCGCCAATACAAGAAAGCAATTTACCTGGGCTACAAAGGACTCTGCTGCGTCACACGACCAGAGTTTATCCGGACTGAAGAGGTCGTCGGGGCCAATATTGGCGTCTATACCATAGGCAACCCATACTCGTGTCTGGAGATCAGAAACGACCGAGATCTAGAGTTGCCAGGAGCTATGCTAAGGAACCTCAGACTGAGCAAGACCATCAAACCGGACCTGCGCCTGAAAAGATGCGGCAATGAGTAACTACCAAACAGACGACACTTCTCATATCAGAAGGGAAAAAGCTCTCTCTTTGAGGATATTATGAAGTCAGTAATTCTACCCACATTTCCTCCCAGATTGGAGCACTTTTGATGCCAAATTTCTCTTCAGAGTGGGAGTCAGTCAACTGCCACCTCTGCGGTCGTGGTCAAAACCAAGCCGAACCGGTGCTCCTCTCTGGCGCACCGCTCACCACCGGACAGTTCGGCTTCGAGATTCACCCCGTTATCTGCCCCTGCGGACTGGTCTACCTTAATCCCCGCTGGACAGCAGAACGATACGACGAATTCTATACGCACCGCTACGACGCCCTCTACAGGCTAGAAATAAAACCCGACTATGGAAAAGAAGGCGTCCGGAAACATATGAGCCAGGTCTGGGAACGAATAAAACCAATCCTTACTAACCGCTCACCCGTCAAGACTGTGCTTGATGCCGGGTGCGGCTCAGGACACGGACTCGGCTACCTGAAGGAAGAACTGCCGGACATCGACATCTTCGGAATCGAAGCTTCAGCAGAGTGCTGCCGCATTCTCCAGGAAGAAGTTGGAGCCACTCTGCTCGGCCGCGACATCAATGGGCGATGGCTGGCAGATAACCAGAGACGATTCGACCTCATTATCATGCGTCATGTTGCGGAACATTTCCTAACCCCAATAGAAAGCCTGAACCGCTTGCGCGGGACTTTGGCCAACGGTGGACTCATCTACATTGCCGTGCCGGACATGATGCACCCCCGCACTGTATTACGGGACTATGACAAATGGTGGGAATACTGGTTCCGGACTGTACACACCCATTACTACAGTAAAGAAACTCTGTTCGCGACACTCGCAAAAGTGGGACTCTCCCCCCTGGCCTGGGGTGAGGACAATCAAGAAGTCTGGTGCTTAGCAGACACCACCGCCCCCCCTTGGCCCCCGGAGAACAACCTTTTCACAGCCCAGTCCAGGCTCCTGACTCAACTCCTACCCACAACATAAGAGAGGTATTCGCATGCAGGACAAACAGATGGCATGGCAAATAACGTATGAAGGGATATCAGCGGAACTCCCACCCAACATCCAAAAAATCACTTTCAGCCGCGAGGATATTGCGAAGTTCTTTCACATTTTCTTCTGGGCACATCTGTCGGAACAAAAAGGAAAACGAGTTGAGTATAACGGGGTCCCTATCCACAAGAACCCAGGAGACTTACTGAACTACCAGCAGATCATCTACGAACAACAACCTGACTTCATCATCGAATGCGGCGCTTTTCAGGGTGGGGCAACCCTGTACTTTGCCAATTTGCTTGATCTGATCGGCAAGGGCCAAGTAATTTCTATAGACATCTGCGAACGAGAAGGTGTCTGGCATGACACGGTGCGGCATCACCCTCGTATTACTTGCCTGGCAGGGAGCTCTACTGACCCGGCCATTATTGACCAGGTCCACGCCCTGGTCGGGGAAAATCGCAACAACTTTATCATTCTCGATTCGCTCCACACCACAGCTCACGTGTTAGGAGAACTAGCCGCTTACTCCGACCTGGCAGGGAAGGGGAACTATCTCATTGTTGAAGATTCCAATCTTAACGGCCATCCTTTACCTCCAGCCTGGCACACCCAGACCGCCATGGAGGGCGGCCCCTTTGAGGCAATCGAAAAATTCCTGAAAACAAGGAATGACTTCCGGGTTGACAGCCTAATGGAAAATCGATTCCTTTTTTCCTTCGCACCTTGCGGGTATCTCGTCAAAGAATAAGGAGCCATCATGCCCAAAGCACCACCTGTCATCATTCTGATCGTCTCCACATCTTTCGGCGAGATCGATTGGATCCTGCCTGCTCTCACCAACCTCAAGGAACGCTTTCCAGAATGGGAAGTTATCACACTTTTCAGTCATAAACTACTCTATCAATACTTGACTGAGAACAGAGCGCTATACACTGAGTTCTGCAAGGTTTCCTCTCTCTATATCGTACCCCAGGAACTCGACGCTCTCTTCTCCCAGCAGGTCAAACCCGACCAAGTCAAAATTATCCTCAAGGACTACAACCAGGATCAGTATGCCCCATACAAACTTGAAGTCATGGCCCGCTGCCCGAAGGCCCTGGTAGTCAGTTACCCCCACTCCAACCACATCTACAGCAACCAGACAACCGACCCCATTCAGCATTGCTCCGATCCTGACACCTACAGTCGTCACGATATCTTCCTGTTGAACTCGGATAATGACATCCCCTTCTGGTCCAAAGATGTTGACATCAACAAGATTAAAACTTTGGGCTACCCCCGTTATGACTCCTGGTGGATTGATCGCTTCCTCGCAAGCCCATCTCTCAGCGAATCAATGGAACTCAAGGCAACAAAGCAGGCCGATCACGTCTTTTTCTTTATCTCCCGCGGTCCCCACAGCCACTATCTAAGCCAACAGGACTATGAGTACCTAGTCAAGTCCACCATGGAAAGTGTCCTGCAGTACGACAACTCTCTACTGCTGATCAAACCTCATCCCCGTCAAGACATCTCCGACCTCCGCTCCCTGCTCAACCCTTATGAAGATAATCGTTGGCTGATTTCAGGCCTCCACCTCTTCCAATTGGCATCCTTGGCTGATGTAGTCATCTCCGGATGGTCATCAGGAATTCTTGACGCCTTAGCGGTGAAAAAACCGGTTATCGAATTCTGGCGCTTCGGTGGTCAAGATCCCCTCTGTCGAAAAACTGCTGATGGCCACTTCACCACCATATACGAGGAACTCGGTCTTGCCGCCCCAGCCAAGACCAAGGCCGAACTAAAAACACTTCTATCCAAGGCAATCTCAGACCCACAAGAGAATATCTGGCAGCAGCAGCTAAAGGCCTTTCACAGCCACTGCAAGCTTACCGATCAAGCCTCCCAAGCCATTGCAGATTGCCTCCTCCAAAACGTCGAAACCAAGGAAGCATCCGGAGTCTCAACAGACAATCCGCAACAACAGCAAGAACTCATCGAGACCCTGATCGAATATGTGGTCACTATGGTGGAAGAAAACACACCGGACCGGGCTCGCCAATGGCTCGACTTCCTGGCTGCGCAATTCCCGAAAGACGCCCGTATATTCAACACCACAGGCGTGTTTCTCTTCCACCAGGGAGATTTTACCGGCGCTGTCGACAACTTGGTCCAGAGCCTCAACCTTGACCCGACCTCCCACGAAGCCGCCATCAACCTGACCCAGATCCTGCTTGCCATAGACAGAGAAGACGATGCCATAAATATCGTCCTCGGCTTTTATCGCCAGGTCCATGACGAGCAGACCAGAAACGAGTTTCTCCACACCCTGCACCGCGACCTGGGGGATGAAAGCTTCACCCTCATCCGGACGCGGCTCGCCGCTCTAAGAGATCACACCTAATGCGCTTCGACGTAGCGATTATGGGCGGCGGGATTGTCGGGCTTTCTTTGGCCTATACCCTACTGACACGTAATCCCTACTGCCGAGTGCTCTTGATTGAAAAAGAGCCTGAAGTCGGCCAGCACCAGACTGGCCACAACAGCGGTGTCATCCATTCCGGCATCTATTACCGCCCTGGCAGCCTAAAGGCAAAAAACTGCCGTCACGGCTATGAGTTGATGGTTTCCTTTTGTCGAAAGCACGCCATCCCCCATGCAATCTGCGGTAAAATTATCGTTGCCACCGAGGAGCATGAACTCGTCGGCCTTGAGGAACTGCACCGCCGCGGGATGCACAATGGCTTAACCAGGATCAAAAAACTATCACCTCCAGAGTTGAGAGAAATCGAGCCGCACGTCGCCAGCATTGCCGGACTCCTGGTGCCGCAAACCGGGATTGTCGATTTCCGGGTGGTCGCCCAGACCCTCCAAAAGCTAGCCGTCACGCATGGAGCTGAATTCCGGATGGGAGAACGGGTTGAATCCATCCGCCAAGACTCCAGCGGCATCCATATAAGCACTAGCAGTCAAACCTACCTGGCAGATCGGGCAGTCAACTGCGCCGGCCTATTTGCCGACCGCCTGGCGCTACAGACAAAACACGACCTGGATCTGCGAATCATCCCTTTCCGAGGGGAATACTATACGCTGACTCCGGAACGACAGCACTTGGTCAAATCCCTGATCTATCCGGTGCCCGACCCAGCCTTTCCGTTCCTCGGCGTCCACTTTACCCGTATGATCTCAGGCAAAGTGGAGGCAGGACCTAATGCAGTCCTGGCGCTAAAGCGAGAAGGATACAAAAAAACCGACTTCGACTGGCGTGACCTTTGGGACACGGTCTCCTGGCCAGGATTTCGCAAACTTGCCCGTCGTTACTGGGGCATGGGCTGCGGAGAAATCTACCGCTCCTACTGCAAAGAGGCCTTTGTCCGCTCTCTCCAACGCCTGGTTCCCGAAATCACCGCAAGCGATCTCCTCCCCGGCGGTTCCGGGGTGCGGGCTCAGGCCTGCGACAGCCAGGGCCGCCTACTGGACGATTTCTCCTTCGTCAATGACGGCCGGCTGCTGCACGTCTGTAACGCCCCATCTCCGGCCGCCACTTCAGCCCTGGCAATCGGGGAGGTTCTTTGCGATCAATTAAACAAAAGCTGACCCAATGCCAACCAAATCCGTGACATTATAATGAGGATGACATGACATCACAAATCGATCAAGCAGGCGACCTGAGAACATGGAAAAGCTATGAGTACATCGGACCGGATCACCGATACCATGATGTTCATTACCAAATCGATGGTGGCCCAGCTGGCGGCCCTCATATCTGGAGCGATGACTCGATGTGGAGCATCGACCTTCCTGCCCAGCCCCAAGCCATCCTCCCCTTCATTCGCTACCAGCACTGGCTGTCAGAACCTCCTATCGACCTCCGCCACGCCACCCTCAGAATGACTTTACGCGGCGACGATCTCAATCTACATGGCGGCCACTGCCTGTTTTGGGTTGTCACGTACGCACCGGCATCACAACTCTGGCACCATACCTACCAACCCCTGACCATTAACAATGGTGACTGGGCAGAACCCACGGACATCCAGCTGCTTCCTAATCCGGAACATTGGCAGAGCAACTCAACCACCGATGTTTCGGCCCCGAAAGGCGGCATAGTTGGGGCATTGGGCGCCTGCTTCAGCTACGGCATATCCTTTGTCGGCTTCTCACGAAAAGTAACTGGTCGCCTCTCTTTAGGAAACTTCGAGCTATTGACTGACAACACCCCCTCCTGGCCCTTTATCTTCAACCAACGCCGACCAAACGCACCATGGCTGACCGTCAGCAGAGACCGGCAAAAAAAATCCTCTCCCCTCACTCAAACCCCTGTCCTTCGCCTGCACGACGACTTCAGGCTCATCAGCGAGGCCGTGCCATTTTGCTATCTCGCCTATCTGCAGTCCGAACCAACCACTCACAGACGAGATCTCAAGAACGCTGTGCTGATGGTTCAACAAAACATCGACTGGCTCGACACCAAAGGCGGCAAGGTAGGTTTTTTCATTG
>VMSU01000162.1 GCA_013792005.1 Desulfobulbaceae bacterium | reverse complement strand
GTATCCCGTCCTTTCTTTTGCCTGATCTGGCAGACTCCCTCTCAAAAGCTCTTTTCTATATATAGTAGCCGGGCTTGTCCAACAAACGGTTCAGATTGTGGTTCGCTGCGCTCTCACAATCTAACCTTATTCGTTGGGCCACATTCCTAGAATGCCATTACTTGAATATCTCCGCGCCGAAGTGATATCGGTTGCGGATTGTACCTAACTTCAGCATTAGGTGCCACAGAACGAACAAGTGCTTCAACTTCTTCAAGCACTTGCTGTCCAGCAACAGTATATGTGATGAATATCAAATTTGGACTTGGCGTTACCTTCTTCAACTCAGAGAAGTCAGTTTCTGTGTCGGAAGACACATACCCGCCCTTCAAGAGGGCCTGAGTTATCAAATTTGCAGGGTCCCGACTTTCTCGTCTGTGAAAGACGAGAATTGTGTACTGTGAATTTGCTTTGAACTTTTCATCTTGATTCTTGCGTGCCTGGACTTCCTGCTGAGGTAGCGTGACCTTCGTCACCTCTTGTGTTCTCTTCAAGTCAGTCTGCAAAGACGCTACAATTCGCTCTAGCTCCGCAATACGGCCGTTCAACGGAGCAATTTCTGCTCCGACATCCTGAGCTTGACTAAATGCTAACTCGTAGTTTCCGGCTTTTACAGATTGAAGACGTAGTATGAGTCCGCTAATATCGATCGAACTCAATGGCGTCCAGAGCATTACAAGAACCGCAGCCGTGATTGCGGGATAAAAACACTTGCTTACAAACTCAAGAATTACTTTGACTGCGGCCAAACTAGATGCATTTTGAAGCGTCGTCTTTTGGTTTGCGGTAACGTCATGCTCGTTGTCATTCTCTGCCATTTAATATGGTCTCCCCTTGTGCCCAACGTTTGTAATAACCTGCTGGCCGAGATTTACCAGATTTTAAGAACGCGGCTATTTCCAGTCAGGTTTATTGCCGTGTTAGCCCGTTTTTCGTTTTTCAATTGAGCGATATACCTGAGCAATGATGAATTGAAATGTGTGCGAAGGGAAAAACATCCTATCTGCATATTTTTCAAGAGGATATCGACGAACTCTATCGGCTAAAAAATCCTCAATTTGCTGCAATGTTCGGTTTAGGTATGGGCCGTTAGTGTGCTCCGCTTCGGAGATAAATAACTTCGCGATAGTGGCACCTCCAATATTTATGGATGGTGACATTTTCAGTGTTTCAAGGATTTGCTCAACTTCTTTCTGGGCGACCAGTCCAAGCCTCGGTAGCGTGTAATGCAACTGCTCAGCGCGAAAGATTCGTGCTTCTTTAAACCTGCCAGTCTTAACTTCACAGATAAGACCAACCTGACGTCCAAAATCAAGATTTTCAGTTAGATATTCGTCCCAATCTTCAGGCCGACCACCTATTTCCTCGAAAACGTATGGCGGCCGCACTGCCAATAAATCGACGTCAGATGAATAAAGAACGCTTTGCGATTTATGGACAACAAAGTTCGAGATTGGAAAAAAACCATTAAGTCGTAGATACCAGTAAGTGAGTTCTTCGCCGTAGTTCATAGTTTCCCTTGAAGGCCTAACGTCGCCGGATGAGCCGCGAGAATCGCAGTCGGCTCTATTGGCCTGATAGGTGGAGCGCGAAGCGCGGAACCAATCAGGCCACAATAGCGAAGCATCCGGCGACGATAAGAGAGACCGCTTGCGAGCTTTGCGAGCGGTCTCTCTTATCGTTTGAATTCAGTGGAAAACAGGGGATACGATGAGTTTGTTTAAAACTACGAACGTTGGAATTAACAATGGTATCTCGATAAACCAAACCCCTGATTTTCCACTGCAATGATTGGTTAGCGCATTTTTCTATTTTTTACGGTTTTTCCTGTCATGCTTTCCAGCCTAGCTGAGAGCTTATTTTCTAGATCAGACATATTTTTATACTCAGGGCAATTATAACCAGCCAAATCGAAATGAAGAGATTCGCCTTTTTTCCTGAAAAGAATTACCCTTTTACTTAAGGCATGAGCAAAACCCACCTCATAGTAGACATTAGGCCTCGCTCCTGTTAAATCGGCAAATAAAAACTCAGCGGATTTGATTTTCTCAATTATTTTTTCTGTGATTTTCCCATCGTGTTCTATGTCGTCAGCTCGTTCCGCTTCAACGCCAATTTTTTCAAAGCATTTTTTTACTGTATTGTGCACATCTTCTAGTTCATATTTTTTTTCATCCATCCACATCATTACAAATGCAGTGTCTGGCCTGAATGTGGTCTTGGATTGGTTTGTAGCTATTATATTGTCTTTGGCTGTTTCTATAGTAATTGGGTTTAACAACTCAACAATTCCCAAAATTCGATCATAACACTCTAAAAAAATGTTCTTTGAATCTTCATCACTGATGCCGTCATCATCTGACTGCCCAGCGGGTTCAACACCAAGAACATATCCTTCGTCATGAAGAACGTTCGGCCCCCAATAGCGATACTGACGTAGGCGTAGCGCTGACCTAATACCCTTAATCGCATGTCCTATTTCAATTTGATCAGTTTGAGAAAGGTAAGGAGTTAGTCTTGCACACTCAGCTATCAAAGGTGTTTCATTCACCACTTTTGTGATTAGCTCCTGGGCAAGTGTTCCGCCTCAGTCGGAAATGGACTTTTAGCCCGTCTGACTTAATGGTAAATCAGCTTGCCCTGGGCTCATGATTTCAGAGAAAGCTTTTTGCCGTTTTTGCTTTCTCAGTTCTCTGGCCTCTTCAAGTTTTCTGTCTCGCTCTTTGAATATTTCTTTTTCCCGGCCATTCAGCTTGTCGGCCGGGGTAACGTAGCCAATGGCGCTGTGAAGCCTGACGGTGTTGTAGTGCTCAATGTACTTCTCGACAATTCTGCGGCCATCGTCAAGGGAAAGCGGAACTCCGGGACGAATGCATTCACTTTTGATGGTTTTGTGGAACCGCTCCAGTTTGCCGTTTGACTGCGGATAAAAGGGTGAAGTTCGCACATGGGTCATTCCTGAAATTCTGATGAACTCCTTGAAATCTTTGGCAATGAACTGAGGCCCGTTGTCGGAAATGATCCGAGGTCTGGCTGCCGGGTATTTCTCCTTTGCTCTTTCGAGTATGATTTCTACGTCTCTCTCAGTCATCTGCTCTCTGATTTCCCAATGGATGATTGAACGACTGCACCCATCCAGAAAGCTGCACAGGTAGTAGAAGGTGCCACGGATGTTGAGGTGAGAGACATCAACATGCCAATGTTCAAAAGGCAGCAGAGGCTGAACGAACCCGGTTCCCCTGAGAGATGGTTTTTGGTTCCACTTTTTCAGCAGGCCTGCCTTTGTTAAAACACGCCAGGTGCTTGAGGGGCTGACGGCCACGATATTCTGATCCAGCATCATAAAAGTCAGGCGCCGATATCCCTCAAGCGGGTTGTCGAGGGCAAACCTGACAATGGCTTCCTGTTCCCAGGATTCAAGCCAGAAATCGCGAGGAATAGGGGCATTGTGTTCGTTCGCTTTGCCGTACCGCTCGACCCAGGTGTAAAACTTGCTCTTTGAGACCGACAGCCAGGAGATGAAGCACTTTAGGTGGATATCCGCCTTGTCGCTCCACTCCTTGGTATAATCAACAATGGCGTCGCGAATGTCATGAGGAACCCAGCCGCCGGTTAGAGCTCCCCAAGTTCTTTTTTTAGCTTGATGTGTTCCTCCATCAGTTCGGAGAGAACTTCGTGCTTTCTGCTTAGTTTGGCCTCAAGCTGCTGGATTTTGACTTCTTCAGCACGCTTTTGAGGGCGGTCGTTACAGGCAAATGCTGCGGCTCCGTTCTCGAAAAACTGCTTCTGCCAAAGGTAAAAAGTCGTGGGCTGAAGTTGTTGCTCGTCACACAGGTCGGATACTGGGATACGCTCGATCAGGTGACGTCTCAAAATGGAAACTTTTTCTTCTGGGGTGTAATTGTGACGCTTCTTTCGCATGGACTTTCCTCCGTTCGTGATGGTTTATCACAAACGAACCAAAAGTCCAATTCACGCTGAGCCAAAACACAAGTTCTTGGTTAGACGGTTCTAGTTGATTCCAAAATTCGTCTTTTGCAACTTTTCCAAACTGGTCAGTTCCAAATGTGCATCCATCGAGATCTAAAGAGGCTCTCTCAAAAAACATAAGGCCCTGATTTTTTATTGATCTTAATTTTTCGACCAATTTATCTCTTACTGTTTTTTCCATGATCACTCATTTTGGCGCTAACAGTTGAATAAGTGGAAAGTAGTCCAGCATATCACATACTATATACGGACAAATTTTCCACTTATTGTGATATTAAAGAGTATAATATGGAATAAGTGGGCATTGTCAGTCCACTTATTACCATTACGATCTATTTTTCCACTTATTACGATATTAAGAGGGCAAATATGGAAAATAAACCAAAGTTCCGTCCTAATCCCAAGCTCAAGCTGATGGATCAAACTCGTGAGGTACTTCGCTATCATCACTACGCATATAGCACTGAAAAAACTTACTGCCAGTGGATTTTACGCTACATACATCACTTTGGCGGCAAGACCCACCCCAATACTTTGGGGGCTAAGGAGGTAGAAATTTTTCTGTCCTCTCTCGTCACAGAAGGTAAGGTCTCGGCAGCGACCCAGCGTCAAGCCCTAAACGCGCTGGTTTTTCTATACAGAGATGTGCTCGACAAGCCCCTTGACGGCCAAATCTCACCTATTCGTAGTAAACGAATCGCCAGGCCCGCCCACTGTGCTTATTCAGTCCGAAGTTCAACGCCTTTTTGCGGCTATGGAAGGTAAGCACCTGCTCATGGCCCGACTGCTTTACGGCGCTGGACTGAGGTTGATGGAGTGTTTCCGTCTCCGCGTGCAGGATGTTGATTTCGGTCAGAACCTTATCTTTGTACGGGGCGGCAAAGGAGGCAAGGATCGGACCACTGTTCTACCCCGGAACATTCGTGATGAGTTTCACTCCCATATCGAAGCGGTTAAAAAGCTGCATCACCGTGATCTTGAAGAAGGCTTCGGTGAAGTAACAATGCCAGAGGCGTTGGCTCGCAAATATAAAAGCGCTTCGAAGGAGACTGGATGGCAGTGGGTATTCCCTTCACGCGATCGCTCTGTCGACCCCAGGTCTGGCAAGGTGATGCGCCATCATGTTATTGAGAGCGGCTTACAGAAAGCGGTGAAAAATGCCTCGCAGGTGGCCGGGATTGACAAGAAGATAGGTTGCCACACCCTGCGGCACAGTTTTGCCACTCATATGTTGGAGAACGGGGTGAATATTCGGGTACTTCAGGAACTGCTGGGCCATGCGGATGTGAAAACCACTGAAATTTATACCCACGTGATGGCTAGAGATATCCGCAACTTACAAAGTCCTCTTGATCGACTGTAAGTTCTATGGTGTATTAGGGGTTGTTTGTCAAATGTTTTCTCATTGAACCAAAATAATCCGGGAGTGTTGATGGTGGCTAACTTTGATTACGACATCGGGATAATTGGTGGCGGCGCTGCCGGACTCACTGTAGCTTCCGGGGCGTCTCAACTTGGCGCCAAGACCTTGCTCATTGAAAAAGAAGAGGCCTTGGGCGGGGATTGCCTCCATTATGGCTGCGTGCCCAGTAAAACTCTGATCAAGACGGCCCATGTCTATCATCTGATGAAAAATGGGCCGAAATTCGGCCTTCCTGCCATCACGCCGCCACCTGTTGATTTTAAGGATGTTTCAGCCCGGATCAGGTCGGTGATCAGTGTTATCCAGAAGCACGATTCGGTGGAGAGGTTCTGCAAGCTGGGCGCGAAGGTGGAATTCGGCAATCCTGAGTTCCGCGACGAGCACGCGATTACCTTGGGCGGCAAGACCATTTCCGCCAAAACCTGGGTGATCGCCACCGGTTCATCCTCTGCGGTGCCGCCGATTGAAGGGCTTGACAGCACTCCATATTTGACTAATCGCGACATCTTCTATTTGGATTCCCTTCCCGGTTCGATGGTTATTCTTGGCGCTGGCCCAATCGCCATAGAAATGGCACAAGCCTTTTGCCGGCTTGGTACAAAGGTGACGGTGATTCAACGGAGCGGTCAGATATTGAGCAAGGAAGATCAGGATCTGGCCGATGTGGTGCAGCAGGTTTTGGAGCAGGAAGGAGTGAGGTTTTTGATGAATACCTCTGTGCTCCGGGTGGGAGATTTGGGCCGCGAACGTGAGGTTGTAGTTCAGCAGGAGGGTGGGGAGGTTGGCACGATCAGGGTTGAAACGATTCTGGTGGCCCTTGGCCGCAGTCCCAATGTCTCAGGCCTTGGGCTTGAAAAGATCGGGGTTCTATATGATCGTCAGGGGATCACGGTCAACAGGTATCTCAAGACCAGTCACAAGCACATCTATGCCGCAGGCGATGTTATTGGTGGGTATCAATTCACCCATGTGGCAGGGTATGAAGGAGGTGTGGTCTTGAGCAATGCCATATTTCATCTGCCCAAAAAGACTGATTATACCTATGTGCCCTGGTGCACCTATACTCATCCGGAGCTTGCCAGTATTGGCATGAATGAGAAGAGGGCACAGGCTGCCGGTATTGACTATTCGGTATGGAGTGAAGAGTTTAGCAGTAATGATCGGGGTCTGGCCGAAGGTGATGGTGTCGGTCGAATCAAACTGCTGCTTGATCATCGGGAGAAGCCGCTTGGTGTGCAGATTCTGGGGCCTCATGCCGGGGATCTATTAAGCGAATGGGTGGCTATTATGAATGGTGGGGTAGGGCTGTCTCGCATTGCTTCCGCCATTCATCCTTATCCGACCTTGGGAGAGATCAACAAGAAGGTGGTTGGCTCAGTGTATGCCAAGAAGATATTTTCAGATACCGTACGCAAGGGGCTTACATTCTTTTTCAGCTTCAAGGGCAGGGCGTGTACTTGTGGGCAGGATATTGTGTGCGAGGATGAGGAGTAATAATCGACTTGTGATGATTTTTTCGGCATGGTATCGGAAAAAGAGAAGTCGCTGGTTGGGTCACGGTTGTATTATCGATATCTGTGAATGTTTCAGTGGTTTATTACTTGAAATTCATGGTGGCCATGGACCAGTGAGATAAATCGTTGAAGGGGCATTAATCTTTACCGTAGAGGGGATTCTATGAACAAGACATTGGTTCTGATGACAGCCGTTTTGATGGCAGGGAGTCTGACTGTGGCCTATGCCGCTAACGTCGATAAGGGCAAGGCCCTTTTTGAGAGTCCAACACTTGGGGGCGGAACCACCGGAAAAAGTTGTGTTACCTGTCATCCGGGCGGAAAGAACTTAAGCCCTGATCTGGCTGAAAAAGGGAACTTGGCTGAGTTTGTTAATATGTGCATTGAACGGCCCTTGGGTGGAAAAGCGATTGCCGTTGATGGTGAGGAGATGCAGGATTTGATCGCCTATATGAAATCTTTGGTTGCCAAGCCGGCAAAAAAGAAGACGCCAAAGAAGGTTGAAGGCTGTTAATTCCCTGATCACCTTAGCTAGCCTTGCTTGCTGTAGGCGCAGAAGCCGGAACGGGGGCCGATGGCCGGATGGTTGCGGCAGGTGTCCGGGCGTTTCTCGTAAATCGTGCACCGGCGAGATGCGCTGTCGATATAAATGCAGTCATCGTTAGCCTTGCGCGCCAGAGAGAAGATGGTGTTCTTGAAGTTAAAGTGGTCAATAACGCCAGCCTTCATCAACCTCTGGGCGATTTTTTTGGCGGTTCATCGGCTTCAAAGGGATCTATGATCTCCATGCGAACCAAGTCTTTGGTTCGCACCTCCACCGGCAGGGTGCAGCATCCGGCCTGGCAGTCCTGGCAGAGGTGTTTTTTGAATTGAATCCAGGTGGCGGGTTCGTTGATATCAACACCCTGGTAGTTTCTGCTTTTCATCGTAATGATTGAGAAGATTGGGAATTCATGGATTAGTTACGTGGTGCGTCAATCAGTTTGCGGAGCGGAGAATATTACCAATTTCTCCTCCGCTGTCACTAAAAAATACCATTTTCGTTAGGTGTGATGCCGTGGCTTTTGTGGTCTGTGGGGTGTTGCTGCCCGGATATTTGCACATGGAAGCAAAAAAATTCTACCCTCCCCGCCATGAGTTGAGTATTATCTTCTGTCTTTGATGATTTTATAGAACCTCTCATTTTGTGGATTTCGCCCCGGCTGGAGGAGCGGACAATGCTGAAGGTCAATGAAAGACCCTATGAGTTCCAGCCTGGAATTCACCTTGAGGATCTGGCCAGGCAGATTAAACCCGAGGCAGATGTTTTTATTGTCAATGGTTTTCCTGTGTCTGCTTCGATAGAGGTGAAGGATGGTGATCAGTGCTGGCTCATCAAGCGTGGAGAGCAGATTGGTCATACGGAGATGGAGCACCTGCTCTATGCCCGGCATACCCCTGGGGTGCAGGAAAAAATTAAGGATCGCGCCATCGGCATTATGGGGCTTGGTGGTTTGGGGTCGGTGGTGTCTATTGCCTTGGCCCGGATCGGTGTGGGATCGATACTTCTTGCTGATTATGATGTGGTCGAACCCAGTAATCTGAATCGGCAGCAGTTCTTTGTCGATCAGGTAGGGATGAAAAAGACTGAGGCCATGCGGCAGAATCTGGCCAGAATCAATCCCTATGTCAAAGTGGAAATCTTTGACGACGAGTTGACGGAAACTAATATTCCTTACGTGTTTCAGCAGGTTGATGTCCTGGTTGAGTGCTTTGACGGGGCTAGGATGAAGGCGACTGCCTTGCGGACGGTATTAAAGGAACTTCCTGGGGTCGGGTATGTCGGCGCTTCGGGATTGGCAGGATTTGATGATAACAATCTGATTGTTACCAGAAAGATCCGCCCGAATGTCTATGTTGTTGGCGACGGCGCAGCAGAAGCCAAACCGGGGCAGGGATTGATGGCCCCTCGGGTTGGTATTGCCGCTCATCATCAGGCGAATCAGGTGCTTAGGATTTTGTTGGGCTTGGGGTAACGGTAAGCTACAACGTGATTACTACTTTAAATGAGTCATAAAACATTACTTATGAAAATACTTGTGAATGGAGAAGAGAAGGAGGCGCCGGTTGGTGTGTCGGTCTCGGAATATGTCAAGGCCTTGGGCTTTGACCCTGAAACTGTCGTGGTCGAACTTGACGGTCAGATCCTGACCCGAGCCGATTACCCTTCCAAACAGTTGACCGAAGGGTGTGAGCTGGAATTAATTCGTTTTATCGGGGGCGGTTGAAATGCTAACCATAGCTGGCAAAACCTTTGCCTCGCGCTTATTTACTGGAACAGGAAAATTTTCATCGGCGGATGTCATGCGTCAAGCCCTTGATGCCTCGGGGTGTGAGATGGTGACCGTGGCCCTTCGGCGCATCGATTTAAATGATCCGACCGATGACATCATGCAGGTTCTTGATCGCAACAAATTCTTCTTCCTTCCCAATACTGCCGGGGCGCGCAATGCGAGTGAGGCCGTTCGCCTGGCTCGATTGTCCAGGGCTTCCGGCGGTGGAGATTGGGTCAAACTCGAAGTAACGCCCGACCCCCGTACCTTGCTGCCCGATCCGGTGGATACCTTGTTTGCCACCGAGGAGCTGGTTAAAGATGGCTTTGTTGTGCTTCCTTATATTAATGCCGATCCGATTCTGGCGTTACGGTTGCAGGATGTCGGGGCGGCTGCGGTCATGCCGCTTGCTGCGCCTATCGGTACTAATCGGGGTTTGGTTACTCGGTATCAGATCGAGATTATCATCTCTCAGGCCAGGGTGCCGGTGGTGGTGGATGCAGGGCTTGGCGCTCCTTCCCATGCGGCTGATGCTATGGAGATGGGCGCCGATGCGGTGTTGGTTAACACCGCGATTGCTGTGGCCGGTGATCCAGTGCGGATGGCGGATGCCTTCCGCTTGGCTGTTATTGCCGGGCGAGTGGCGTTTGAATCTGGACTCGGCGCAGTCTCGGATGAGGCGGAGGCATCATCCCCGCAGACGGGTCTTGATTTTATCCGCTGATGGCTACCACATTTTCTCTCCCTGATTACCGCGACTTGGCGCGTCTTATCGCCACGCGTACCAACGAAGATGTACAGCGCGCACTTCGCGCCGAGGTGCTTTCGCTAAACGATTTGGCAGCGCTTGTCTCGCCAAGAGCGGATGAGCATCTTGCTGTGATGGCTGCCAAATCCCAAACCATCACCAGGCAGCGCTTTGGTCGGGTGGTTCAGATCTATGCCCCGCTTTACGTCTCCAACTATTGCACCAATCGCTGTCTCTATTGTGGTTTTTCAGCGGAACATCCGATCCGTCGCCGCCGGTTGACCCTCGAAGAAGTGGAAAAAGAGGCCGATACCCTTAAAAATCGTGGCGTCAACCATCTGCTTCTGGTCTCAGGCGAGGCCCCGAAGATGATGGGTGTTGAATATATTGAACAGGTGGCTGAGCGCTTAAAAGATCGATTTGCCTCTCTCTCTATTGAGATTCAGCCATTGACAGAGGCTGAATACGCGCGAGTATTTGCCGCAGGGATTACCAGCGTGGCGGTGTATCAGGAGACGTACAACCCTGAATTGTATCAACAATTACATCTTTCAGGGAATAAAGCAGATTACACCTATCGCTTAGCGACCCCGGAACGGGCGGCTGCTGCCGGTATGCGTGAAGTCGGTATCGGGACCTTGCTCGGCTTGGGGGATTGGCGGACTGAAGGATTGGTCTTGGGTCTTCACCTGTCGTGGTTGAGGAAACGATTCTGGCGCACGGGATTTACCGTCTCATTTCCCAGGATTCGTCCGGCGGAAGGTGGGTTTCGGGCCTTGGCGCCGGTGTCGGAGCGCGATCTAAGCCAGCTTATCTTTGCCTTGCGAATCTTTGATCATGATGTTGGGCTGCTTCTTTCCACCAGGGAGGAGGCCAGGTACCGTAATGGGATGGTTGGTTTAGGGCCGACTCGATATTCTGCCGGTTCCTGCACCTCACCTGGCGGGTATGCCGAAGGGGAAGACTCTGATGAGCAGTTTACTGTCGATGATATTCGTTCGGTAGCTGAAGTATGTGCTGCGATTCAGGGTCAGGGGTATGACCCGGTGCGCAAGGATTGGGATGCTTGTTTTCAAGCATTGTGAGCTGATTCAGTAACGAAATTTTTTTTGATTGTGTCCTCTTTGGGTTGTGATCGTAAGCGAGCACTTCTTTGGAGTGGGCGCCACTATCACTTTATTAATAGACAGGAGCAATGTAATGGCTGATTTAAAAAAGATGTATTCAACCATCCTTGGTGACCATTTCCCTATGGAGATGAAAATTTCCTTCGGTGATCAGACCTTGGTCTATCGCAAGAAGACCTGGAAGATCCCTATGGAAGACGGCACCATTGACGAGCGGGGTGTGCGGTATGGTGAGAACCCCGATCAGGAGGCGGCCCTCTTTGAGCTGGTGAATGGTAATCTGGCCTTGGGGGAGTGTCGCTTCATCGAACCTGGCCATGGATTAGTCAGCGGGATTGCTGTTGAGGATATGCTTCAGGTTGGCAAGCATCCTGGTAAGATCAATCTTACCGATATTGATAACGGCCTGAATATCATTAAGTACATGATGGATAGACCGGCAGCCGCAATACTCAAGCATAATAATCCTTGTGGCGTATCTCTTGGCGACTCATTGAGTCAGGCATATGACCGGGCTAATCGTTCCGACCGCATCGCCGCTTTCGGTGGCTGTGTTGTCTTGAATCGCGCTTGCGACAAGGCAACGGCTGAGGCCATCAGCCGGAATTATCTGGAAGTAGTTGTGGCGCCTGAGTTTGACGACGGAGCCTTGGCCATTCTTCAGACCCGTAAGAATCTCCGGGTGATTAAGATCAGCCGTATCGATAAATTGGCTGAATTTGAGAAGTTCCGTTTTGTCGATTTCAAGCGTTTGATCGATGGTGGTATTATCGTTCAGCAGTCGGCGGTTAATTCCATCCGTACAGTTGCCGACCTGAAACCGGCGGTCAACACGTTTAAGGGAGTCGATTATGCGGTTAAGCGTGAGCCAACCCAGCGGGAGATTGACGATATGCTCTTCGGTTGGGCAGTTGAGCATGGCGTGACCTCGAATTCAGTGATCTATGTGAAGGACGGTTGCACGGTCGGTATTGGCACCGGAGAACAAGATCGGGTGGGTGTGGCTGAGATCGCCGTGCACAAGGCCTATATCAAATACGCCGATATC
Source organism: Desulfobulbaceae bacterium (assembly GCA_013792005.1). Lineage (NCBI taxonomy): Bacteria > Pseudomonadati > Thermodesulfobacteriota > Desulfobulbia > Desulfobulbales > Desulfobulbaceae > Desulfobulbaceae bacterium. The sequence continues at coordinate 25,570 of VMSU01000162.1, read as the reverse complement.
CTCTGTTTTGATGCCTATGGCATTCCTTATGGCGACTTGACTCTGGAGATTGAAAAGGGCAAACGACCAAAATCCGACCAGGTTGCAATTGATGAACGTACCAAAGCAGATCGTGCCGATTTGCCGGGTTCGGTAATGATTTCCGATGCCTTCTTTCCCTTCCGTGATGGAGCCGATGTCGGTATTCGTCAGGGTGTGACCGCTATCCTTCAAGCAGGTGGTTCAATGCGGGATTTTGAAACCATTGAGGCCTGTAATGAGGCGACACCACAGGTGGCCATGAAGTTTACCGGGCAGCGGTCATTTAAGCATTGATAAATTTGTTGCCGGATTATGGGTGATGGTGGTGCCCGATGGCAGGGCATTAATGTCATTTAGTCTAATACCTTGTGTACTGTGGGCACCCCTTTTTGTGGGCGGTGCCCACAGTACGTTTTGGCCTTTGAAAGCGATGGCAACTAACTGGACGTCACACCGGTCCTTGCCTTATTCAGAAATGGGATGGAGATATGGCAAAGGCTGAGGGGCCTATCAAGCTTGATAATCTGATCTCAAACCTTGTGGTCAGTAAGTCATGGCAATCTCGGATGCGGTTGCATCAGGTTTTTACCTTTTGGGATGATGTTGTTGGAGTGGATATTGCCCGGCGTGCCCAGCCACAGGTGATCAGGGGGACAGTGTTGTGGGTTGGGGTCTGCGATTCGATATGGATGCAGCAACTCCAGTACGAACGTCAGTATCTGCTTGAGGCCATTAATCTTCGCTTAGGCGAAGCTGATTCTGAAAGGGATGTTCTGTCCGGTTTTGGACAGCAGGGCAGCTTGCGCCTGACCGAGTTGAGGCTTGCGCTCGATCCTTCATTGGTCAATAAACAACATCAGAACCGCTCGGCTTCTCTCCAGCCATTGGTAGTTGATCAGGAAAAGTTGACCGAATTTACCAGGATGCTGAGTTCTATTGCCGATCAGGAACTCAAGCAGAGTATGATCCGGGTGTGGCTGATCATGCATCAAAAAAGGTGAGTCACGCTGATTTCCGTTTGCTTGGTGATGATAATACACCCATAAAAAACATAAAAAAAAAGGCCCCACGGTGACTTCTCCGTGAGGCCTTTTTTTTTAGTAAGCTGCCAGGATCAACTGGCCTCTGGTAGCTTACTTGGTAATGAACCTACTATTCCTGGTAGGTAAAGGTCGCGAATACACGACGATTCTTCTGACGTCCTTCTTTAGTGTCATTGGTGGCAATCGGCTTATTGAAGGCATGGGCGGTGGTGGTCAGCCTTGCCGCGTCGATGGTGCCACTGAAGTTCTTAAGGAGGAAGGCCCGCACGGCATCAGCACGACGCTGAGAGAGTTTTGCATTATACTTCTCAGTGCCGTAGTTATCGGTATGGCCTTCAAGGTTAACTGTGTGCTTGGGGTGTTGACGGATAAAGTCACCAAAGGCAAGCAGTTCCTTGTAGTATTGAGGTCTGATGAAGGATTTGTCAAAATCAAACTCAACCTTCAGCTCAACGGTGAAGGTCTGCTTCTCCGGGGCAGGAGGCGGAGGAGGACATGCCTTTCTCTCAGCTGGTTTCAAGAAGACTTTTTCAACAAATGTGGCCATTCCTTCGGGAGTGGATACTGCGTTTTCATCGGTTGCGAAACCACAACCACTGGCCTTGGCAACGGCATCCATTACAGCCTTGCCTTCAGCGTCGTCGCCAATCAGGATAGTGTAGACGCACACTCGATCTTTATAGGTGTCTTTCAAGGCTTGAGCAGCTACGGCGGCAGGACCATCAACGTTTGCAAGGCCATCGCTGATTACGATTACAGCAATGTCTCCCTTGGCTGGGCTCAGATCTGAGGATGAAGTGGAAATAGCAGGGGACATGGGGGTCAAGCCAGCAGCTTTGGTGATTGCCGAGATCGTCTGACCATAACTGTCTTTGCTATAGGCGGACATGGATTGATTAAGAGTGCATTCTTGCTTGTCGCAATTGTTTGGTCCAAATACCCGGAGTGCGGACTGAAGGGTAAGGCCGGCCGGAATGGTGTTGTTCATATTGTTGGCCACCAATTTGGCCTTTTCGAGCTTGCTCTCCCAAGTTCTGTCCATATACATGGATGATGACGCATCAAAGAGGACAACGAAATTGTCCACTTTTTGAACGTACTCACCGCTTGCGACTTTGGCATTCAAGTCGGTTGGAGAGAATGGGGCTGGAATGTTTTTATTGCCACAGGCTGTCACCAGCATGGCCATAAAAAGTGTGAACATCAGGGACGTAATTTTTTTCATTTTTTCCTCCTTAGTTAAATTCTATAACGAGGACGGTGAGATACCATCCTAATCCTGTAAAGCAAATGTAGTATTCAAACTAGTTGGTAACAATTCTTATGTCAAGCAATGGATGTCTGAAATTTCCAGTGGAGTTGTCACCAGTAATGAAGAGATCTTTAATCTATTTTGAACAATGTGTGTCTATAATCCTAGTTTGATATCTGGTCAATAGGCAAGAAATATTTTTGATTGGCAAATAAAAAAAATGGGTTCAGTGATTAGGGATAGCTGAAATAATGCTTTTTAATAAGCGTTAATTGCCTATAATTTTGCTGGTTTTAATCTTCAAAATCTCGAAAATGGTTGACCAGATCTGGTCACTCCTGCTATAAATTAAGAGGGTTACATGGGGCAGAGAGAGTTAAGTGTCTCACGCTGACCTTTACTTCTGCAGCCATTCCAGTCTAACGGCCTTTGTTTTTACAGGCAGCATCAATCAAGGTTACCGCCCCCTTTTCAGGGAGAACAGACGGCCCTATCATTCATTCGCTGTTTTCGTTTTAGATATATCATTCCTGCACCCCTTTCGTGCACTTTGAACGACAGCGATTTTTTGCTAACAGGAGGCGCCATTGTGAAAGAGTTCATTATTCAGGACTGCACGCTTCTCAGCAGAACGAGCGGGGTTCCTCCCGCTATTAATCTCCGGGAGTTGCGGCAACGTCTGGCGAATTGCAAGCAGGACGTGCTTTATCATCATTTTTGTGAAACCCCGCTTGTCCCTTCCTTTGATAACCCGGATTCTCGCAACGATTTTGCCGTGTGGGCGCTGCTGCAGTTGGGAGACCGTGTGCTTGCGGAACGGCTTGGTATTATCAATCCTTATATTTATACAGACCTTGAGGAGTTGCGTGAACTTGTTCTTGATATCCTTGATGAGCGGTTGAGCGAGGTTCCTTTTGTTCCTTCGTGCCAGAATGGAGGGGAATTGTTCTTTACTGAGGCGGTCACTATCGTATTCGATACCGGGGGGAGGATTTCTTCACCGGAAGAGTTGCCTGCTGCTATCGAGAAAATGACCAATGGCAGCATTTACTACCATTTCATGGAGGCTCGGCGACGCGATCCTATCGGATGTGACGATTTTTCGGCGTGGCTTGCCAGTTTTCCCGATCAGGAGGATTGGTGTCGGAAATTACAGAAAATCGATTTTGCTTTTTTTACCTTAAGTGAACTTCGGAACGCGTTGGTGACCATTCTTGATCGTGATAAAGGCGGTGCGTCATGACTAAACTTCTCTCTTCCTATGAAGGTGTGGTAAGCGCATCGGTTATCAGTCAGCTCAGACAATTGGGCGATCGTCTGTCCGGTAAAAAGGTGGTGCATGTCAACTCGACCAAAGAAGGTGGCGGAGTGGCAGAGATCCTTGATTGGATGGTCCCGCTGATGAGAGATATAGGGCTTGACGCCCAGTGGGAGGTGATCTCGGGCAATGGAGATTTTTTCCCCGTTACCAAGAAATTCCATAATGGTCTTCAGGGTTTTCCAGTGACTATCAGTGACCAGGAGTGGCAGATATATCGAGAGGTGAATGAAGATAACGCCATCCGCTTGCGCCCAATTCTCGAGGATGCCGATCTGGTGGTGATTCACGATCCCCAACCCGCCGGTCTGCTCGGGTTGTGCCCGAATCGACGAGGGAAATGGATCTGGCGGGGGCATATCGATGTCAGCCGTCCTGCGCGGTCGGTCTGGCGGGGGTTGTTGCCTTTTGTCTCCGGTTATGATGCGAGTATTTTTTCCATGCCGCAATTTGCCCAGCCGCTGCCGCATCCCCAGTTTCTCATCTCGCCGAGTATTGATCCGTTAAGTCCGAAAAATATGGATCTTGATGCCGAAGAACTGGCTACTGTGAGGCATCGCTACAATCTTGATCCTGACAAACCGCTTCTGGTACAGATATCTCGTTTCGATCGTTTTAAGGATCCTCTTGGTGTTATTGCCGCGTATCGACTTGTTCGGGCGATCCAACCAGTGCAGTTGGTCCTTGCCGGGGGTGGCGCCAGTGATGATCCTGAAGGAAAGGAGGTGCTTGATGAGGTGATGGAGGCCGCGGCAGGTGATCCCGATATCCATGTCCTCCTGCTGCCAGCCGATGCCCACCGAACTATCAACGCCCTGCAACGGCTTGCTGATATCGTGATCCAGAAATCGACCAGGGAAGGGTTCGGCCTTACGGTTACCGAAGGTCTGTGGAAAGGGAAGCCGGTCATCGGTGGAGATGTTGGTGGTATTCGTCTGCAAGTGGTGAACTACCACACTGGTTTTTTAGTCAACACGCCCGAAGGTGCGGCACACCGTATTCGCTTCTTGCTCCATCATGATTCCTTGCGAAATAGTATGGGGGATGAAGCACGTGAATTCGTACGGGAGTATTTTTTGCTTACCCGGCAACTCAGGGAATATCTGACGATGTTTCATATCTTGAGTTCACGGGAGGACTCTTCAACTATATATATCTGAGTTTCCTTACATTAAGGCGGGAGATGGGAAATATGCTGGGTATGGTGTGTCGCACCCTTATCTTCATGACTTGGGTCGTGTTCTGTTGGGTTGGTGATTCCCCGGCCAGCGCTGTTGCGGAATCTTCTGATCAGGTCTGGCAGGTCGGGTCGCGGCGCTGGGATGTTGCTGAAGAACAGCGCTTTGCTGCCTGGGTGGAGGAGACGATCTCCGAAGACTTCTTTATCCGGTACGGCATCCCTGTCGACTGTGCTGATGTCCCCTATGCTATCCGCTGGATTTATGCTCGGATTGCTCATCTTCCTGCCGCTGCAACGATGGGTGATGGCAGTATGTACGGCCACTGGTCAACGACCTTGGCACATCTGCCGACTCATCGGGACTGGCAGCGGGATCGGCGATTCCGGGCGGGCCTTGAGTATGTGCTCTCCGGAACGACCACCAAGACCCTGCCAACGGATACGTATCCCATTCGTATCAGCCCTAGCTCACTCCTTGCCGGCACGGTTTCCATTGTGCCTGAGGGGCACGCCGGAATGGTGGGGAGTATCGTACTCGATGGCAGGATGTATTCACCGGTCCAGACCTGGGAGGCAACAGTCCCCAGGAAGGTAAGAAAATTACGGCAGAGGAGTTATTTTTCACCATGGCCTGATGCCGATGCCGGTTCCGGGGTGGTTCGGTTCTGTTGGCCGATTAACACCGGGGGACGATGGAGCTATCTGCCGGAGACTGAACATCCTTATTACTCGGTAGAGCAGTACAGTCCCGGGTTTTGTTTTCCAGGAGAACTCTTTGATCAGGCGGTGGCGCGGAGAATTGACCCTACACCTTACGATCCGGCGGAGAAGGTCGGCAAGATCATGGAATCAATACATCGCTATCTGCAAGAGAGGGTGGCCCTGGTTGATGAAGGATTTCGCCATTGTCAGCAGAAGGGGCGATGTGCCGAGGGCTCGTATCTCTGGGAGGTGTACAGCACGCCCAGTCGCGATGGGATGATCGTTTTTGAGATTGAGCAGCTGTTGAAGATTATCAAGGATAATGATCTTGATGAAGAGTCTTTCAAAAAGACGATGGAGGGAGTGCTCATTGCAATTGGTCTCAAGCAGGAAATCTCCCTGGATTATGTCGTGAAAAATTCTCTATGGCTCTCTTACGATCCAAGGGATTCTATTGCGGCTCGATGGGGTTTGGATAGATGTGAAAGAGTTCGCTCTCAAATGTATCACTCTCTCCAGGCGCTGAATTTTGTAGAGCAGAGGTATCGATCCACAGACCCGCATTTCGCCGATAACGGGCGGAGGCTCCATTGGAAAGACCTTAGGTGGCTGCAAGAGGAGGGAGAGCGAGCCGGATGCCGAGATCTTCCTTCGTTACCTCTGGAAGGCCCCTTGTTACCGAACTCACAATGAAAATATAAAGTCGGGTTATCGGGTTACGGTTGACAGTTAACTTAACGGCTAGTCTCTCATGCATCAAGCGATGATTCGAAGGATCGACTTTAATTTTTTAACCGTTAACCGATCACTGATAACCGTCAACCTAAAGTAGTTACAATAAATTATGATAACTCGACGATGTACTCAACTTAATTCTCCCTGGGCAGGAGCCGGCAGTTTAACTCCTGCCCCTGTGATCGGCCCTGTGCCGGTCAAGGACGGCATCTTCTTTCGGATATGGGCGCCGCAGCAAAAGGATGTTGCTGTGCGAAATCTTTCGGATTCCGCCAGGACATACGCGCTTTTGCCCGAAGGTAATGGATATTTCAGTGGTATTGTCCCTGGAATGGAGGCTGGAGCGCTCTACACCTATTGTCTGGATGGGACGGTGGATCGTCCGGATCCTGCTTCGCGCTGTCAACCTCAGGGTGTTCACGGCCCTTCCCAAGTTGTTGATCCCTCTTCGTATTCCTGGCAGGATCGCAATTGGCAGGGGATGGCCCTTGCCGACTACATCATATATGAATTGCATGTCGGCACATTTTCGCTGGATGGGACCTTTGCTGGTGTGGAGCAACATCTTGACTACCTCTGCGAGCTTGGGATTACTGCGATAGAACTTATGCCCGTGGCCCAGTTTCCTGGTGAGCGTAACTGGGGGTATGACGGGGTCTTTCTCTACTCTGTTCAGTTGAGCTATGGTGGCGTTGATGGACTTAAACGTTTGGTTGATGCCTGTCACCGGCGGGGACTCTCGGTCGTACTTGATGTGGTCTATAATCATTTGGGTCCTGAGGGGAACTATCTTCATGCCTTTGGCCCGTATTTCACCGACCGGTACCGGACGCCATGGGGTGAGGCGGTCAACTTCGACGGCCCTGGCAGTGATGGAGTGAGGGACTTCATTATAGGTAATGCCCTTTTTTGGATTGAAGAGTTCCATATTGATGCTCTTCGTCTGGACGCGGTCCATGGCATCTTCGACAACAGCGCCTGGCATATTCTGGATGAGTTGGCGTGCGCGGTGCATCAGCTTGGATCAAATCTCGGACGGAAGGTCTACGTCATTGCCGAAAGCGATCTGAACGACTCCCGGCTCATCCGGCCTCTTGATGAGGGCGGTTATGCCTTTGACGCCCAGTGGAGCGATGATTTTCACCATGCCCTTCATACTTGGCTTACCGCCGAGTTGCAGGGGTACTATGAAGACTTTGGCAAGTTCGAGCAACTTGTCACGGCCTATGGTGAAGGGTATGTCTATGCCGGGCAGTACTCAGGTCATCGTAAGCGGAGGCATGGTAATGATGCCAGTGATCTTGATCCCTTGCGATTTGTGGTTTTTTCTCAGAATCATGATCAGGTTGGTAATCGTAAAGACGGTGATCGTCTGACCCGGCATCTTGACTTAGAGCGGCTTAAGCTCGTGGCTGGAGCTGTATTGCTCTCGCCATGTATGCCGTTGCTGTTCATGGGAGAGGAGTACGGCGAGATAGCTCCGTTTCAATATTTTGTCAGTCATGGTGACACGGAGCTTATCGATGCGGTGCGAAGCGGTCGCAAGAAAGAGTTTTCCGCTTTTGATTGGGCCGGAGAGGTGCCTGATCCTCAGGATGAGGCTACCTTTCTGCGCAGTCGTATTGATATCGGACTCCGCCATCAGGACCACCATGCGTTGCTCTACAGCTATTATCGAAGACTCATAACTCTCCGCAAGGGCAATCCGTCACTTGGTAGCGTCAGTAGGAATGCTTGTACTGTAACCAGAATCAATGATGTCTCGGCGCTGCTGTTGTCGCGGCGTGTTGAGGCATCGAGTTCGCTCTGTATCCTTAACTTTGGGGATAAACCAGTGCAGGTGAGGTTGCCTGACCAGGGGGAATGGCAGGTGCTCCTTGACTCGTCCGGCAGTGAATGGGGCGGGCCAGGGGTTCTTCCGCAGAGAAAAGATTGTGGATCGGGGGGTAGTTCATATCAAGTCAATCCGATGAGTGTTGCAGCGCTTTTAGATGAAAGCTTGAGAGATGTGCTGCTTGGGAGTTAAGGGACTCGGCTCTTAAGTCGCCATTGTTTAGCAGATTGGAGTGTTCCACCTTAATAGAACGAAATCATTAATAAATACTTACGGTTAATATTTATATGCAGCAACCATCCAGTAGCCAGATGGCCCTTAGGTATTTACTGGGTCTTTTCGTAATCTCTATACTTCTGTTAGGTCGTCTCTTGTGGCCTTTTCTTTCTATTCTCGTGTTGTCATTCGTGTTGACGGGGATCTTTCGCCCATTTTATTCTTTTCTTATCCGGAGGCATGTTTCACCTGGCTTCTCCTCTCTGCTGAGTTGTTTATTGATAGTCATAATTGTCTTTATCCCCCTGACACTTTTTATCGGGGCGCTGTCGAGAGAGGCCTTTGCACTCTATCAACTCGCTAAGAGCGCTAATTTTGTTGTGAAATTTTGGGAGATTATCCAGAACGAGCATATTGTCAGGGGGCGTGAATTTCTGGAGGGGTTCGGCATTAAGTTCGAGCCGGAAGGCTTTACTAATACACTCTCCGACTTTGCCAAACTGGTAGGGGGGTTTATCTATAACCAGGCAAGCTCCTGGGCTACCAACATTATGAGTTTTTTGCTTAATTTCTTGATGATGATTGTGATTATTTTTTTCCTGTTACGTGATCAAGAACATTTGATCAATTACATCAACCGCCTCTCCCCATTGCCTGCTGAGCAGGGGATTTTATTGGTTAATAAATTTCATGAAATTGCCAAGGCTGTACTTATCGGTAACGGGGTTTGCGGAATTATCCAGGGGGTCTTTGGTTGTATGATCTTTGCTCTATTCGAGATCGGGCCGCCGATTTTCTGGGGAGCTATCATGGGGATTCTCGCCTTTCTGCCGATATTCGGGATTGGATTGGTATTGATCCCGGCCTCGTTTTTTCTCCTGCTCAAGGGGGAGATGGGAGCCGGAATCTTTCTGATCATTTTTTACATGACGCTCTCTTTTTCGGTTGAATACTTTTTGAAACCAAAAATGGTTGGCAAACAAGTTAATATGCATACCCTGCTGGTTTTTCTCGGCATTATGGGTGGGCTGAGTGTTTTCGGATTTCTCGGCATTATCTATGGGCCGTTGATTATCACCGCTTTTCTCACCTTAAGTGAATTGTATTCCACTCAGTATGATCGTTATATGAATAGCGAGAAAAAGGTGTAACCCGATGATGACATCATTGACTCCCCAGAGTGAGCAGAAATCCGTGACCTGGCATGAACTCTCTAGTGTTGATCTGCTGGCTCGATTGGCAGTGACTGAAACAGGGCTGTCACGAGCCCAAGCCACAGAGAGACTCGCTCGTTATGGACGGAATCAACTTCCTCAGAAGGCGGCGGTAACCTGGTGGAAAATTGCTTTCCGTCAATTTAAAAGTCCACTTATTTATATCCTGACCATTGCTGCCGTTGTTTCTCTTTTCCTGCACCCCGATGACCCAGTGGACGCCATTTTCATTGCATCCGTGCTGGTCTTGAATGCTGTTATCGGAGGATACCAGGAGTGGAAGGCTGATCAAAGCAGCCGGGCTTTGCAGAATCTGCTCAAGATTCGGGCTTCGGTCTTCCGTGATGGCGAGATCTCCGAATTGGATGCCGAGGAAGTTGTGCCGGGAGATATTATCTGGCTGGAGTCAGGGAATCGAGTGCCGGCGGATATGCGGCTTCTCTTGGCACACGGTTTGGAAGTGGATGAGTCGCTGCTGACCGGCGAGTCGTTTTCTGTCCTCAAGGATTCCGCTTGGATTGGCGATGGGTCCGAACCGATGGTTGATAGGTATAATATGGCATATGCCGGTTCGATCATTGTTCGGGGGCGTGGCAAGGGGGTAGTAGTCGCGACCGGGGAAGAGACCGTAGTTGGCCAGTTGGCTCTCGACGTTCTAAGTTCCACAGGAGGCAGGCCTCCTCTGCTTGAGCGAATGGAAAGGTTTACTCAGGTCGTTGCCTATTCAGTCCTGATTGCCGCGGCTTCGATTGCCGTTATTGGGGTACTGTTTCGGGGGTATGAAGTAAGTGACATGTTTATGTTTGGGGTGGCCTTGGCTGTTTCTGCTATTCCGGAAGGACTGCCAGTGGCGCTGACGGTAGCTTTGGCTATTGCTGCTACGCGGATGGCCCGCCGTGGCGTCATTGTTCGGAGATTGGCGGCGGTTGAAGGGTTGGGCAGTTGCACCTTTATCGGTTGCGACAAGACAGGGACCCTCACCTGCAACGAGTTGACGGTGCGAGCGATATGTCTGCCTGATCAGCAGATGTTTGAGGTAACTGGCGAAGGGTTTGCTCCGAACGGTGATATTCTTGTCAATGGTCTACCGGTAATGAGTGCGGATCATCCAGCGCTGATAGATTTGGCTCGGGTCTCCGTACTCTGTAACGAGGGGGATCTGCATCAGCGAGATGATGCCTGGGTTTGGCGGGGCGATCCGACGGACTTGGCTCTGCTCTCCATGGGGCATAAACTTGGGCTGGTTCGCGAAGCGGTGTTGAGCCAATATCCTCAGATAAATGAGATACCCTTTGAGCCTGAGCATCAATATGCAGCGACATTTCACAGATACGATGGCAGTGTTTTTGTAGCTGTGAAGGGGGCGCCGGAGCGAGTGCTTGCGATGTGCAGTTTTCCTGACCGTGTGGAGAAATCTCAGCAGTTAATGCTTCTTGCTGAGTCTATGGCGGAACGAGGGTTCAGGATTCTGGCCTTAGCGGAAGGCGTTGTTTTAGATAACTTGGATCCCGCACAGACACCTCCGGAGCCGAATAATGTTACATTCCTGGGATTTGTTGGGATGATTGATCCGTTACGGCATGGTGTTCGCGAGGCAGTGGCGGCATGTCATTCGGCGGGAATCACTGTGTGTATGATTACAGGTGACCACCCGGTAACTGCCCTGGCTATTGCACGTGACTTGGGACTTGCTCATGTTCCGGATCAGGTGATTTCAGGCAGAGAACTGGAAGCCATGTCGTCTGTGCAAGTGAGTGATGTGGTTAAATATACTCGCGTCTTTGCCCGAGCGACTCCAAGGCAAAAGCTGGAACTGGTCGAAGCGGCTCGGCAATTAGGGCATTACGTGGCGGTAACGGGTGATGGGGTTAACGATGCCCCGGCGCTCAGGCAGGCAAACATCGGTGTTGCCATGGGCAAGGCAGGTACGGATGTTGCGCGTGAGGCAGCAGAGCTTGTCCTTACTGATGATAATTTCGCCTCAATCGTGGCCGGAGTTGAAGAAGGACGGGTCGCCTATGACAACATTCGTAAGGTGATCTACCTGCTTATTTCCACCGGTGCAGCAGAAGTAGTTCTTTTGGGCCTTGCTATTGTGACCGGCTGGCCCAATACCAGCGCTGGGCTAGCGATACTTCCCCTTCTTCCTGCGCAGTTGCTATGGCTAAACCTGGTGACGAACGGCATCCAGGATGTTGCCTTGGCCTTTGAGCCTGGTGAAAAAGGGGCCTTGCAACGTAAACCACGACCTCCGAAAGAGCGCATCTTTAATAGACTGATGGTAGAGCGCACCCTTATTGCTGCCATTGTTATCGCAGTGGTTGGCTTTGGTTCGTTCTGTTGGATGATTGAAGTGGCCGGATGGTCGGAAGGGCAGGCGCGTAATGGTCTGCTGCTTCTGATGGTACTGTTCGAGAACATCCATATCGCTAACTGTCGCTCAGAGACAACGTCGGCCTTTCGGTTGTCGTTGTTCAGCAGTCCTATTCTCCTTGGTGGCACCACCTTAGCCTTCCTCGTCCACATGATCTCCATGCAGATCCCTTTTATGCAGAGAATCCTACGTATTGAACCTGTGGACTTGACCACATTTATATCCTTGTTGGGACTTGCGCTCACCATTTTGGCGGCACTGGAAATTCATAAATGGTCATGGAAGGTGCGCCGAAGACATTAATGTTGGGTTACGGCCAGACAACGGCCTAACCCAACCTACGCCTAGGACCATCAAATATACAGTGGTCCGTATGTTGTAGGTTGGGTTAGCGAAGCGTAACCCAATACTCAATCCAGGAGGAATATCCATGAAACGATTACTAACCGCCTTTTTGATTATTTTTGTTACTTTAGTAACTACTGTTCAGGCACAAATGGTGAGCATTGCCAGGGAAGAGGTCAATATGCGCTCCGGACCAGGAACTCGACACCCAGTGATGTGGGAGTTGGGTCGGGGTTTTCCCTTGAAGACACTTGAACGCAAGGGGAACTGGCTACGAGTGAAGGACTTTGAGGGTGATACCGGCTGGGTGTACCGGAAGTTGACAGACAAGACTCCATTTGTTGTTGTCTCCAGGAAGATCGTCAATATCCGCAGTGGCCCTGGTAAGAAATATCAGATTGTTGGGAAGGCCGAATACGGAACCGTTCTCAAACTCATCAAGAAAGGTAAGGGGTGGGTTAATGTGAAACACTCGAGCAAGATTATCGGCTGGATTAAGGGCTCCCTTGTCTGGGGGTGGTAAGTATGGAACTTATTGCCAATAATCTTCGGCCATCTCTCTTTATCCCGTCCGCCACCTATCGATTGCAGTTTAATGCTGATTTTGGCTTCAAGGATGCCACAGTTATTCTCTCTTATCTGAAAAACCTCGGCGTAACGGATATTTATGCATCTCCGTATCTCAAGGCCCGAAAAGGCAGTACTCACGGCTATGATATCATTGGCCACGATGGTTTGAATCCGGAAGTCGGCTCAGAAGAGGAGTACACGATTTTTACCCAACAGCTTCTTGCTCTCGGATTAGGGCAGATTCTTGATATTGTGCCGAATCATATGTGCGTGGAGGGTGGGGAAAACCTATGGTGGCAGGATCTTCTTGAAAACGGACCCAGCTCGGTGCATGCTCGCACTTTTGATGTCGACTGGGATCCGGTGAAGAAGGAGTTGAAGAGTAAGATCCTTATTCCGGTCTTAGGCGATCAGTATGGGAACGTTTTGGATAATGGTGAGATCATCCTTTCATTTGGAGACGGCGCTTTTACCATTAACTATTATGAGCATCTATTTCCGATAATTCCTAAAAGCTACACTCATATCCTCAGATACCGTCTGGATTTTCTTGAGCGTGAGTTGGGGATCGACAGTTTCCCCTTTCAGGAATTGCTGAGCATCATGACCGCGCTTGAACATCTGCCTTTGTATACCGAAACCGATATGGAACGGGTGGCTGAGCGTTACCGGGAAAAAGAGGTGGTAAAGCGCCGTCTTCAAGCGCTGTACACTGACAGCACTGCCGTCGCGGCATTTATTGATGAAAACGTTCGGATCTTCAATGGTCAACCAGGGAGTCCGGAAAGTTTTGATCTCCTCGACCAACTGCTCTCTGAGCAGGTGTACCGCATCTCCCACTGGCGGGTAGCAACTGAAGAGATTAACTATCGGCGGTTCTTTGATGTCAATGCGCTGGGTGCTATCCGGGTCGAGGATGATCAGGTGTTCGCTGCAACACATGATTTTATCTTCCAGCTTATGGACCAGGGGGTGGTGACCGGGCTTCGGGTTGATCATGTCGATGGCCTTTACGATCCAGCAGCCTATCTTTGTCGACTCCAGGATCGTTGTCAGACCAACCAAATCATTGAAGATGAGAATGAAAGGCAATCTGGTGGCGGAGATCTTTTGTCTTCTGAAGACACTCCACGGTCATATTATATTGTAGGGGAAAAAATCCTTATGCATGGTGAACGGCTCCCTCATGACTGGCCTGTGCATGGTGAAACAGGGTATGCCTTTCTTAACAGCGTTAATAATCTTTTTGTTGATAGCAGGAATACACGAAAATTTGATGCCATTTATGGCCGTTTCATCCGGATTCGTCAGGATTTTCTTGAGATAGCAACCGAGACCAAGAGGCTTGTCATGCAGGTCTCAATGTCGAGTGAGATCAATACACTCAGTCACTATCTCAATACTATCTCAGAGAGGAATCGGCATACCAGGGACTTTACCTTGAACAGTCTGACCAAGGCGCTGGTTGAGGTAATAGCCTTCTTCCCAGTCTACCGGACCTATATTCGGAGCACGGAAATCGCTGAGCGTGATCGCCAGAGCATCGAGCAGACTATCTCCAAGGCGCGAAGGCATAACTTGGCCATGGGATCGTTCATTTTTGACTTTATCAAGGATGTTTTACTGTTGCGTTGTCCGGCAGGTGCGGACGAAGAGGATTTGCGATTGCGCCTTGATTTTGTCATGCGCTTTCAGCAATTTAGCGGCCCGGTGATGGCTAAAGGGGTGGAGGATACTGCCTGTTATGTCTATAACCGCCTCGTTTCCTTAAATGAAGTCGGCAGTTCTCCAGAGCAGTTTGGGTCTCTGGCGGCCTCTTTCCATCGGCAGAATGTGGAACGTTTTAAAACCTACCCTCATGCCATGAATGCCACCTCCACTCATGATACTAAGCGGAGTGAGGATGCCCGTGCACGAATTAATGTGCTGTCAGAAATTCCAGATGCCTGGCGTAAGGCGCTTATTACCTGGGGTCAGTTCAACCGTAAGCGTTTGAAGGACGTTGAAGGTCGAAAGGCGCCTTCCCGCAATGAGGAGTATCTTCTTTATCAGACTCTGCTTGGGGTCTGGCCTCATCAGTTATCAGAACAAGAGGAGTTTGTCGAATTTCGACAACGCATCAAGGCTTATATGCGTAAGGCTATCCGTGAGGCGAAACAGAACAGCAGTTGGATAAACCCTAACATCGCTTATGAGGAGGCGGTAGATGGCTTTGTCGATACCATTATCGGTAATGGTAATACGGCATTTGTTCGCTCTTTCCTGGGCCTTGCCGGATATGTTGCCAGAATGGGCATGTTCAACTCACTCTCTCAAACCCTGCTCAAAATAACATCCCCTGGTATACCCGATCTCTATCAGGGTACAGAGCTTTGGGACCTGAGCCTTGTAGATCCGGATAACCGCAGGCCTGTGGATTTTCTCAGACGAACGGAGATGTTGCAGGAATTACAGCTTGATGAACAGCGGATGGGTCTAACCTTTTTGTGCGGGAAGCTCCTTGCGCAGATGGAAGATGGCGGTATCAAGCTCTTTGTGACCTGGAAGAGCCTCATTTTTCGACGTGATAATCGGGATGTTTTTGAGCAGGGTTCATATACTCTTCTTCATGTACGAGGTGAGGGGGCGGAGTCGGTGGTCGCCTTTATGCGTGAGGCCAATGGAAAAAGGGTGATTGTGGTTGTTCCTCGACTTATCGCCTCAGTCATGCCTGACACAATTTCCTATCCACATGGTCAAGAAGTTTGGGGCGATACTACTCTTGCGGTGCCGGAGTTCTCTGCTCAGTCTCCGCAGGAGCTAGGTGGGAGTTATCGAAATCTCTTTACTGGTGAAATTCTTGTCGGAAGAGACGTGGAGGGCGCAATTCTTCCTCTCGCATCGATATTGCGACAATTTCCGGTGGCGCTTCTTGAACAGATACCTGCTGGTAATGTGAAATCCCTATAATGATTGGTGCCAAGATTAATAATAATTCCAAGATGCAAAAAAGGGCATAATGAATTGTAATAATAAAAGAAAAATAGAAATAGGGAATGTGCCCGACTTTTGGGACAGAGTCTGTTCTGAGCAATTAAGATTTCTGGGATTGGATTATGATGGGACACTCGCTCCATTTCATGTTGATCCGATGCAGGCGAAACCTCTGCCCGGCGTGCTTGATATCTTAGATGCGCTATTGAAACAGAATACGACTACCGTTGCCATTGTTTCTGGCCGCCCTGCCTTTGAGGTTTCGACGCTGCTCAATAATCTTCCCGTGACCATCGTTGGCAGTCATGGCTTTGAGATGTGGCATCCGGCAAACGACAGCCCAGTGGTGATCAATCCGTCAGCTGAACAGAAAATGGGACTTGAAAAGGCAAAGGGTGTGGCGTTGCAGCAGGGGTATGGTGAAAAACTCGAGTATAAGGTTGCCTCGATTGCGATGCACACTCGAGGATTTCCTGGCCAAGTAGCCTCTTTGATGGAGGAGAGCATATTCTCCGCCTGGACTGCGATTGCCATTCAACATGCCCTGGAGTGTCGGCGGTTTAACGGAGGGGTCGAGATCCGTTGTGCCGGTCGTCACAAAGGAGATGCCTTGTCGGAGCTTCTGCATCTTCAGCCGCTAGGGACCTTCCCGGTATACGTGGGCGACGACGATACCGATGAAGACGCTTTCAGGACAATTCATGAAATGGGAGTTGGCATTAAAGTTGGCTCGGCTTCCTCAACAACCGCTGCCAAGGGATTTTTACCAGATTGTGAGGCGGTTAAGAAATTTTTGGAAACCTGGGTTTCCGTAACATCTACGCCTGGGAGTTAAAGAAGAATGGAAAACACCAGACTTGCCGTCGTGTCGAACCGTTTGGCGATAGTTGTAACCAAAGGAGATGATGGACAGTGGTTGATAAAATCGGGAGAAGGGGGTTTGGTGACGGCTTTAGGGCCGGTACTGCGCGATCGTGGAGGGCTGTGGATCGGCTGGCTTGGCTCGAATATCCGTGAGTCTATGAGTGAAGGGGCGCTGGATGATCTGCTATCGAAAGGCGCTCAGGAAACTGGTTATACTCTGGAACCAGTCGATTTAACGGAAGATGAGATCCAGAAGTACTATTTTGGTTTCTCCAATGAGGTGCTTTGGCCCTTGTTTCATGATCTGCCTTCAAAATGTAATTTTGACCCGGCCTATTGGAAAGTTTACGAAAGGGTTAACGCTAAGTTTGCCAAATCTATTGCCGAAAACACTGAAGAAGACGAGGACTATGTCTGGATTCACGACTATCAGCTTATCCTGGTAGCCGACCAGTTGAAGAAAATGGGTGTCAATCGTCATACCGGGTTTTTTCTTCACATTCCTTTCCCTCATTTGGATGGATTTATTAGGATGCCTTGGCGATTCCAGATCCTGAATGCCTTGCTGCAGTATGATTTAGTTGGCTTTCAAACAGTGCGTGATCGGCGAAATTTCATGGATTGTGTCAAGATGTTGATCCCAGGCTCCAAAGTCATTGGTCACGGCCAGGTGGCAAGGTGTTTGACTCCGACTAGGGAAGTGCTGGTGGGGACGTTTCCTATCAGCATTGATTATAATCAGTTCGCAGAACTTGCAGAAATGAAAGAGGTGCAAGATCAGGCTTGGATTATTCATGCCAATCTTCCCGAGCGGAAGTTGATTCTCGGCGTGGATCGACTTGATTACACCAAGGGAATTCCGCAACGTTTGCTTGCTTTTGCCAACTCCTTGGAGCGGTATCCCGAGATGAGAAGGAAGGTCAGTTTGGTACAGGTAGTCGTGCCCAGTCGTCAGGGGGTGCCTGAATACGAAGCGCTCAAACAAGAAATTGAAAGGTTGGTGGGAGAGATCAATGGCCGTTTCACGGAAGTAGGCTGGACCCCGATCCATTATATCTATCGTTCTCTCAGTCGGGTGGAGTTACTCTCCTACTATCGCACCTGTGAAATTGCTTTGGTGACTCCGCTAAAAGATGGGATGAATCTGGTCGCCAAGGAGTTCTGTGCATGCAGCATTGATGATAACGGAATTTTGATCTTGAGTGAATTTGCCGGCGCGGCAGCGCAGCTGCATAGTGGAGCGCTGTTGGTCAATCCTTACGATATCGAGGGGGTTGCTGATGTGATTTACGAAGCGTTTATCATGGATAAGGAAACACGGCAGGCCAGAATGAGAAAGATGAGACGTTCAATAAAGAAAAATGATATTTTTCACTGGGTCAATACCTATTTCCGTGTGGGACTTGATAAGGATCTCAGTCAGTTTCCTGTTGCTGAATTTTTTGTGCCCAAACCCAATATCAATGGTTAAGGTCATGTTTTTTTGTGAAATTAGGAGGTTGCAGCATGAAGGACAGCGCTCACAAAGTCTCTCTCCCGGATGAGAATCTGGCCCGTCGTGTGTGGATTGAAAATGTCCGGCCCTCGGTTGACGATGGCCGCTACCCGATCAAACGGACTCCGGGAGAGGCGGTAACCGTTACGGCGGATGTCTTTGCTGACGGTCACGATCATCTCATCGTTATCCTCCGTTACCGGTCGAGTGCGAAAAGTGAATGGCAGGAGATCCCCATGCATTGTATTGGAAATGATCGCTGGAGGGCTTCTTTTCTGATTACGTCTCTTGAGCCTTATGTGTATTCCGTTATCGGCATGGCAGATCACTTCGCCACCTGGCGAGAGGAAATAAGGAAGAAGGTTGCGGCTAGCCAGGACGTGGCAAGTGAACTTCTCGAAGGGGCGGTTATGGTGGAACAAGCAGTTGGTCGCGCCTCCCTTGTTGATCGATCTCAGCTTGTCGATCACGCTTCTTTTCTGGCCGATTTGAATCGGTCTGCGGAAGTCAGAATTGAAGCAGGTCTTGCCCCTGATTTGAACGCCCTTATGCTTCGGTATCCTGATCGTGCTAAGTCCACTGAGCATCCTGCTTTCACTGTAGATGTAGATCCGGTCCACGCTCGATTTAGCGCCTGGTATGAACTTTTTCCTCGTTCAGCGACGTCTGTTCCCGGCAGGTCCGGTACTTTTCGTGAGGCAGAGGCCCTTTTACCCTATGTCGCTAACATGGGTTTCGACATCCTTTATCTGCCACCAATTCATCCTATTGGCCGAACGTACCGTAAGGGGCCAAATAACACCTTGACTGCAGGGCCGGATGATCCCGGTAGTCCTTGGGCTATTGGCGCGGAAGAGGGTGGACATTGCGCTGTTCATCCGGATCTTGGAACACTGGATGACTTTAGGCATTTTGTGGAAGCAGCCCATAGGCACAATCTTATGGTTGCTCTTGATATCGCCTTTCAATGTTCGCCCGATCATCCCTGGGTACATGAGCATCCCGAGTGGTTTCGGCATCGACCGGACGGTAGTATCAAATATGCTGAGAACCCGCCTAAGAAATATCAGGACATCTATCCCTTGGATTTCGAGTGCCAGGAGTGGCGCACACTCTGGCAAGCGCTGGCAGAAGTCGTTCTTTTCTGGATGGACCAGGGTGTTACTGTTTTTCGTATTGATAACCCTCATACCAAGTCGCTTCGTTTTTGGCAGTGGCTTATCCGGGAGGTTCGAACCGCACGGCCCGATGTTATCTTCCTTGCAGAGGCCTTTACCAGACCTGCAGTTATGTATGCCTTGGCTAAAGCCGGTTTTAATCAATCATATACCTATTTTACCTGGCGCAACACCGGTCATGAAATCACTCAATACCTCTCCGAACTTACTCAGAGCGGGGTGCGGGAGTTCTTTCGACCGAATTTTTTTGTCAATACCCCGGATATTCTGCCTGAGTATCTCCAGTTTGGCGGACGCCCCGCTTTTCTTGCCCGACTGGTTCTTGCTGCCACCTTAAGTTCCAGTTACGGGGTGTATAGCGGGTTCGAACACTGCGAGGCTGAGGCCTTGCCCGGTACCGAGGAATATCTGGATTCGGAAAAATTTCAGATCCGCCAAAGAGAGTGGAATCGGCAGGGTGGGCTCTCGGATTTCATCAAGCGGATCAACCGGATCCGTCGTGATAATCCGGCCCTTGCCCATAATTTTCGGCTGCGCTTCTATCCCGTGGACAACGAACAGATCCTCTGCTACAGCAAAACGACGTCGGATAACGATAATATCATCCTGGTGGCGGTTAACCTCGATCCTCATCATGCCCATGAAGGGTGGTTACAGTTCCCGGTGGGAGAATTTGGCATCGGTGAGACCGAGTCTTACCAGGTTCATGACCTGCTGGGAGCAGGCCGTTATCTCTGGCAAGGCACCCGTAACTATCTCCGTCTCGATCCGGCCTTATCGCCGGCTCAAATTTTCTTGCTTCGTCGACGAGTACGGACAGAGCGGGATTTCGATTACTTTATGTAAGGACACTTAACTTATGCACGCGAAAAGTCAGGGTGACCCCCTGTGGTATAAAGATGCCATCATATATGAACTTCACGTCAAGGCCTTTTGCGATAGCAGCGGTGACGGCATTGGCGATTTTCCGGGACTCATCAGCAAGCTTGACTATATTCAAGATCTCGGAGTCAACACTATCTGGCTGCTTCCCTTTTATCCTTCGCCTTTTAAGGACGATGGTTACGATATCTCCGATTACCGGGGAGTTCATCCCGATTACGGCACACTTCGTGATTTTCGGCAATTTGTGCGAGAGGCCCATCGTCGAGGATTGCGGGTCATTACCGAACTGGTAATTAATCACACTTCAGATCAACATCCCTGGTTTCAGACAGCGCGCCGGGCTAAGCCTGGATCGGCTCACCATCGTTATTATGTTTGGAGCGACACTAATACCAAATTTCCTGATACACGAATCATTTTCACGGATTCCGAGACCTCCAACTGGGCCTGGGATCCGGTGGCCAAGGCCTATTACTGGCATCGATTCTTTACTCATCAGCCAGATCTGAATCTTAATAATCCTCAGGTGATAAAGGCGGTTACCAGGGTGCTTAACTTCTGGCTCGATATGGGAGTGGATGGACTCAGGCTTGATGCTGTGCCCTATCTCTGCGTCCGTGAAGGCACCACTAACGAGAATCTCCCTGAAACCCATGCCGTGATCAAGGAGATTCGGCGGGAGATGGATCTTCACTATAATGACCGGGTACTTCTGGCTGAGGCCAATCAGTGGCCGGAAGATACGGCGGCTTATTTCGGGGAAGGGGATGAATGCCAGATGGCCTTTCACTTCCCGCTTATGCCCCGGATCTACATGGCGCTCCGTCAGGAAGATCGCCGACCCATCACCGAAATTCTGGAGCGTACCCCTGAAATCCCGGCTAACTGCCAATGGGGGATTTTTCTGCGTAACCACGACGAACTCACCTTGGAGATGGTTACCGACGAGGAGCGGGATTATATGTACCGCGAATATGCCAAGGATCCTCGGATGCGGGTAAATGTCGGTATTCGCCGAAGGCTTGCGCCATTGCTCGACAACTCCCGCCGCCGGATGGAGTTATTGAATAGTTTGCTCTTCTCACTTCCTGGTACCCCGATTATGTATTACGGCGATGAAATCGGTATGGGCGACAACTTCTTTTTGGGAGATCGCAATGGGGTACGCACTCCCATGCAGTGGTCAGCCGACAGAAATGCAGGTTTTTCCAAAGCTGACCCTGCGCGTCTGTATCTTCCGGTGATTATGGATCCTGTTTATGGTTACACGGCGATTAACATTGAGGCCCAGGAACGGGACCCTTCGTCACTTCTCCATTTTATGAAACGGATGCTCGCGCTTCGACGTCAGCACAAGGCCTTTGGCCGAGGGACTCTTGAATTCCTTAGACCGGAGAATCGGAAGGTCCTGGTCTATCTACGGCGCTACAAAAGGGAGGTGATTTTGGTCGTTGCCAATCTCTCCCGATTTGTCCAGCCAGTGGAACTCGACTTGTCTGAATATAAAGGGTATGTGCCTGTGGAGATGATCGGCAGGACTGAGTTTCCTTCTATCGGTGAACTACCTTATTTTGTTACCATTGGTCCCCACTCTTTCTATTGGTTCAGACTGGAGCCGCCGGCAGAACTTATTCGTTTCGACGGAGCGCGTGAAATCGCATCTTTTTATCTTCCCATCCTCTCTATTGCTGAGAACTGGAGTGGAATGTTGGAAGGGGCTTTTCAGCATGTTCTGGAGAATGAGATTCTCCCAGTCTGGCTTCCAACCCAGCGCTGGTTCAGGGGTAAGTCTCGGATTATTACAGGAGTTGCCTTATCTGATTGGGCCAAGATGGGAGGTAGTTTTTTTGTCGCCTTTATTACGGTAAGTTACAGCGAAGGAGAGAAGGATGACTACTGCCTGCCGTTAAAGGTAGTGACTGGTGCGGCGGCGGAAAGGCTTGTCAGTGAAGACTCGGAAAGTGTCCTCGCTGTTTTCAAGACGCCGCGGGGAAAGGGGGTTTTTCTGGACGGGCTGGTAGATCGGGTTGCCTGTTGCGAACTTTTCGAGGCCATGGCCGACAGTCGCAGTTTTTCCACTGTCCGTGGTGGGAAGCTTCAGGCATTTGCTACCCGTGCCTTTGAAAAAGTGATTTCTACTGAAATTCCCTGCGGCACTGTACGTCTGCTGGGTCTTGAGCAGAGTAACAGCTCGGTAGTTATGGATGAGCAGTCTATCTTTAAGCTCTATCGACGATTGGAAGAAGGTGCTAATCCGGATTTTGCCATCAGTCTACATCTTACGGAACACACCAATTTTGAGGCCCTGGCTCCTGTTGCCGGGGGCATCCTGCTTAACCGAAACGGTACGACGGCCGCTGTTGCTATGCTTCAACCATATTTAGAGAGCGATGGCGAGGGTTGGACCTATGCCCTTCATTCAGCCAAGGACTTTTTGGGCAAAACCCAGGAGATCAAGGAGGAAGATCTGAGGCCCTTTGCCGGTATGTCGCTCCTTGCAGCAGCCGCAGCCTATGGCAAGAGTGGCGGCTGTGATGGTTTTGGGGAAGGACTCACTGCCTTCGAGAACCTCGGAAGACGCACAGCCGAATTCCATGTGGCCTTGGCCTCTACGACACGCCAGTCTGCTTTCAAGCCTGAAGCGCTGGATGAGGTTTATCTTCAGAGTCTTGCTGATGTTTTCTCACGCCACGCTAGGCAGACCTTGGTTCTCTTGAATTCACGCATTCGGGAACTTCCCGAAGATATCCAGATTAAGGGGGATCTGGCACTGGCCGAAGGTGATCGGCTTATAAGTCAATTCCATCAATTATCGACGATAAAGAGTCGCGCTACTCGTATCCGTTGTCATGGCGACTACCACTTAGGCCAGGTTCTCCGGCGGGGAACGGACTGGATCCTCCTCGATTTCGAAGGTGAACCTCTGCGAACGCTTGGTGAACGGCAAGAGAAGCACTCTCCCATGAAAGACGTGGCAGGCATGCTCCGTTCCTTTGCCTACGCTGCCATGAACATTCTGTTTTCCAGGGAAAACGCGCCGCCTGAGGAAGTAGCATTTTTAAGTGGGAGGTTGCAGGCCTGGGAGGAGTGGGTCCGGGCGGCCTTCTTGCACGGTTATCTTGATCGCGCAGTTGGCGCATCATTTCTTCCAACCAAAGAAAAACACCTGGAATTGCTGCTGCACTCTTTCATTCTCGATAAGGCATTTTACGAAACTGAGTATGAACTGAACAACCGCCCTGATTGGTTGCGCATCCCCTTGGAAGGGATCCTGACTTTTATGTCGGGCGGTAAGGGGATCTCAATATGAGTAAGAATTCTTTTCTTTCCAACTATGACATCCACCTGCTGGATGAGGGACGGCACTATCGTGCGTGGGAAAAACTTGGCGCTCATCCTGGTGAGGTTCAGGGGCAATCTGGAACCTGGTTTGCGGTTTGGGCCCCAGGAGCCGCTGTCGTTTCTGTGGTCGGAGAATTTAATGGCTGGCAAGAAGGGGTGGCGACGCTGGAAAATCATTCCGGAAGTGGTTTCTGGGTAGGATTTATCCCTGGCGTTGGCCATGGGGAACTCTACAAGTACGCTATTACTTCGAGTTTCGGCGGGTATAGGGTCCAGAAGGCCGATCCGGTTGGCTTTGCCGCTGAAATCACGCCACAGACAGCATCCCGAATCTGGCATCTCGACGGTTATGCCTGGGGTGATGATCTGTGGATGACGGAGCGAAAGGAAAGGAATAAACTCACCAGCCCTATGTCCATCTACGAGGTCCATCTTGGGTCATGGATGAGAGGGGAGGGTAATCGCTGGCTCACCTACCGGGAACTAGCGGAAAAACTGGTTACCTATGTCGTGGAGATGGGGTTCACTCATGTGGAGTTTCTGCCCATTACCGAACATCCTTTTGATGGTTCTTGGGGGTATCAGCCAGTCGGGTACTTTGCCCCTACCAGCCGCTTTGGGACTCCCTATGATTTTATGTTCCTGGTGGATACCCTCCATCGTAATGGCATCGGAGTTATCCTGGATTGGGTGCCGGCTCATTTCCCTCGGGATGAACATGGTCTTGGTTATTTCGATGGTACTCATCTCTACGAGCATGCCGATCCACGGCAGGGACTTCACCAGGATTGGGATACCTCTATCTTTAATTTTGGTCGGCCGCAGGTAGTTAATTTTCTTCTGGCCAACGCTCTTTTTTGGATGGAGGTCTATCATGCCGACGGTCTTCGTATGGACGCTGTGGCAAGTATGCTTTACCTTGACTACTCCAGGGCTGAAGGCGAGTGGATTCCCAATATCTATGGCGGCCGTGAAAATTTGGAGGCCATTAATTTTATCAGGCGTTGCAACGAACTCGTTTATCAGGAGCATCCCGATGTGGTCATGATCGCAGAGGAGTCTACTGCCTGGCCTATGGTCTCACGCCCGACTTATGTCGGGGGGTTGGGGTTTGGGCTTAAATGGAATATGGGCTGGATGCACGATATCCTCCTGTATGCTTCCAAGGACCCGATTCACCGCAAATATCACCACAACCAACTCACCTTCAGCTTGATCTACGCTTTTCAGGAGAATTTCCTTCTTCCCCTTTCTCATGATGAGGTGGTGCACGGCAAGGGATCGCTTCTTGGCAAGATGCCTGGTGATCGTTGGCAGCGTTTTGCTAACCTCCGTCTGCTTTTTGGCTTGATGTTTACCCATCCCGGCAAGAAACTTATTTTCATGGGGGGGGAGTTTGGGCAATGGTCGGAGTGGAATCACGATACCAGTCTGGATTGGCATCTGCTTGTCGATGATGATCATCGTGGCCTGCAGCGCTGGGTGAGGGATTTGAACACCACCATGCGGGGGGAGCCAGCGCTTTATGAATTGGATTTTGAACCCTCGGGGTTTTCCTGGATCGATGCCCACGATTCTGAACAGAGTGTGATCTCGTTCCTTCGTCGGGGCCGAAACGAGGATGATGTCGTAGTTTGTGCCTGTAATTTTACCCCAGCTCCTCGGCACAACCATCGGCTCGGTGTGCCTGCGGATGGATTCTGGGAGGAGATCTTAAATAGTGACGCCCACCTCTACGGAGGCTCTGGACAAGGGAATTTTGGCGGAATTGAAGCTTGCCCAGTGACGGCTTTTGGTCATTATCATTCGCTCATGGTGACCCTGCCTCCGTTGGCGATGGTTGTCTTTCGGAGAAAAAGAGATGTCTGAATCCGAAGAATCGCATGTCGATGCAACGAATGAGAGGGCTGCAGTGGATGAATCTTTATCAGCTCCGCCCACTGCCATCCAGGAGGCGTTACAGGTGCTCGGTATCCGTCGACTCCTCTTAGGTATTCAAGACCCTGCTTTCCCATGTCTCCCGGAGGAG